>CALMBN010000216.1 GCA_937860195.1 uncultured Novosphingobium sp. | reverse complement strand
ACCATCGCCTGGGCATCATCAAAGGTGCCTTCGATCGCAATGTTGTGAACATTGGGGGCCAGCACAGTGGTCATCTGGCGGCGCTGCACATCGCTCACCCGCCCCTTGGGGTGCAGCATGAAAATCTCTATCCGCGACCGGCCCGCCACCGCATCAATCGCCGCCGAGCCGGTATCGCCTGAAGTCGCGCCGACAATCGTCAACGGATCGCCGCCCCGCCCGAGGAATTCCTCGAACAGCAGGCCCAAGAGTTGCAGCGCGACGTCCTTGAACGCCAGCGTTGGCCCATGGAACAGTTCGAGCAGCCAGTTCTGCTGATCCAGCTGCCTGAGCGGCGTCACTGCCTTATGCGCAAACCTGCCGTAGGCAGCGGCGGTCAGCTCGCGGAGACGTTCCGGAGTCAGGCAATCGCCCACGAACGGCTGCATGATCCGCGCGGCCAATTCGGCATAGGGCAGCCCGGCCATCGCCGCGATTTCAGCCTCAGCGAAGCGCGGCCACGCACGCGGCACATAAAGCCCACCGTCGCTGGCGAGGCCTGCCAGCGTTGCGCCTTCAAAATCAAGCACCGGAGCGCTTCCGCGGGTCGAGACGTATTCCATTGCGGGCGGGCGTTAGCGGGGAGCGGCGGATCGCGCAAGCAATGCGCCTATTCGAGAGGTTGGGATTTCTTGCCTCACGCAAAGGCGCAAAAGCGCGAAGATGTTGAACCGAGCCGCAGGCTCTTGAATCATTTGATCCTCGAATATTCGCGATTCAAGGATTGAAAGAGCAGCTTCGCCGCCCAGGTTACCTCTTCGCGCCTTTGCGCCTTTGCGTGAAATATCTCTTTTACTTCCCACCAATCCGCCCACGCAACGCTAGTCCATAAATCACCAGCGCGGTCAGCGCGAACAGGAACCACTGGATCGCATAGGACCAGTGGTTGTTGGGAATGTCGTTGGGATCGGGCCGGGCATTGGCCTGGAGCCCGGCGAGCGGCGGGTCGGCGATCAGCATCGGTTCGGCAGGTTGCTTGTCGCCCATGGACTGGACCCAACTGCGATGATCGGGTGCGGTCGAGACGATTCCGGTCACGATCCCGCCTTGCCAAATTGGCTTGGTTGCCGGGTCCAGCGCAGTCCCAAGTTGGAGCAGCGCACCATTTTCACAACGGACAATGAACCGGTTGCCCGCTTGCCCGGCCCCTTCAATCGGCAGTGCGACGGGGGTCCGGCATTCCAACGTCGCGCGCCGGAACAGCGCTGAGTCGGCGCTGCCGCCAACTGGAAAGGAAACTTCTGCACTCATCGCGCTTGCAGCGCGGTAGCGCTCTAGCAGCGCATCCTTCTCATGCATCCTATCGATCTGCCAGAACCCCAGTCGCACCATCAGCGCCACAGCGGCCAGCACCACCAGCGTCGGGATCAGCGGCAATCGATTCAGCACGGGCAACGGCCAACGAAAAGGGCAGCCGCGGGAACCCCGGGCTGCCCTTTCGTGTCAGGCCATCGGCCAGTCATCAATGGACCGCGTGGCCCCAGCCGCCCCAGACATAGACCGCGACGAACAGGAACAGCCAGACCACGTCAACGAAGTGCCAGTACCACGCCGCCGCTTCAAAGCCGAAGTGCTGACGCGGGGTGAAATCGCCGTTGTAGGTGCGTTTGAGGCAGACGATCAGGAAGATCGTGCCGACCAGCACGTGGAAACCGTGGAAACCGGTCGCCATATAGAAGGCCGAGCTATAGGTATTGCCCCCAAAGCCGAACGGAGCGTGGCCATATTCATAGGCCTGGATCGCAGTAAACAGCGCGCCGAGCACGATCGTTGCCCACAGGCCCTTCTTGAGGCCATCGCGGTCACCGTGGATCAGGCAATGGTGCGCCCAGGTTACCGTGGTCCCCGAACACAGCAGGATCAGCGTATTGAGCAGCGGCAGATCGAACGGATTCATCACAGCTTCGATTGCCTTGGACGGGAATTGCCCGCCGGTCACCTCGGACAACGTGCTTGGGAACAGCGAAAAGTCAAAGAACGCCCAAAACCAGCCGACGAAGAACATTACTTCCGAAGCGATGAACAGGATCATCCCATAGCGCAGGTGCAGCTGCACAACCGGAGTGTGATGGCCTTGGTGCGCTTCCTTGATGACCTTGCTCCACCACAGGAAAAACGTCGCCAGAATGCCCATAAAGCCCAGCGCCAGCACATATTTACCGATTCCGCCGCCCAGTTCCGGGTGCATCGTCATCACCCCGCCACTGGTCATGGTCAGTGCCGAGATCGAGCCGAGCAACGGCATGTAATCAGGAGCAAGGATGTGATACTGATGGTTGGTCTTGCCGGCCATGGTGCGTCTGTTCCCTCATCAAGACGAGCCGGGCGGAGTGCCGCCCCGGATGAATTTCCCCGCCCTTATCGCGCCGCAGTCACCGGGTCCAGTGTCTTTGCAGGCGCTTTCCCCGCTGCACTCTGATCGACCGAGGGATGGAAGGTATAGCTGAGCGTAATCTGTTTGATCCGGGCCGTCTCCGGGTCACTCAGGATCGCTGGATCGACGTAATACTGCACCGGCATTTCAACCTTCTGGCCGGGCCCGAGCGTCTGCTCATTAAAGCAGAAGCAGTGGATCTTCTTGAAATAGAGTCCGGCCAGTTCGGGCTGGACGTTGAAGCTGGCGATCCCGGTTACCGGCCTGTTCGAAAGATTTTCGGCATGATAAAACGCCAGCTTGCGGGTACCGATCGCCATCTCTTGCGTCAGCTGCGATGGCTCAAACCTCCACGGCAAGGCGGGATCGATGTTGCCATCAAACCGGACCGATATCATCGTGCCGCCGACCTTAACCTGCCCGGCCTCTGCCAGACTGGCCCGCTGGGTCGTGCCGCCAAAGCCGGTTACCTGGCAGAAAATGCGGTAGAGTGGCACTGCGGCGAAGCCCAGCCCCAGCATCGCCAATGCGCCCAGCGCCGCGAACAGCGCGGTGCGCCGGTTGCGATGCTGGATTGGTGGCGCGCTGGCCATGGTTCAACTCATCTTGGCGATAGTGATCGCAAAGAACAGCACGACCAGCCCCAGCAGCACCAGCGCCATGGCGCGGTTGCGACCGGCGATGATCCGCTTGCGCTCGGCCAAGGGATCCGGGTTTTCATTGGTCATTGGGGCATTCCTAACGATCCTTGGCCTACCAGAAAACGGTCCGCCACCAGCATGGCGAAAAGGGCAAAGAGATAAAGCACCGAATAGCCGAACAGCCGCTTTTCGGGCCGCATATCGCTATCTGCCGCATCGCCCCGGAATACTGCGACCCGTAGCGACAGGAGCAGGAACACTGTGGTCAGCAGCAAGGCGCTCGCCCCATAGAGCCACCCGGCTACTTCCAGCCAGAACGGGGCCATCGCGATCGGCAGCAACAGCACGGAATAGATCAGGATCTGGCGGCGTGTGGATTGATGCCCGGCGACAACCGGCATCATCGGAATTCCGGCCGCCGCATAGTCCGTCTCAACAAACAGCGCGAGCGCCCAGAAATGCGGCGGAGTCCAGAAAAAGATGATTGCGAACAGCAACACCGGCATCAGCGTGACTTCGCCGGTCGCCGCGATCCAGCCGATCATCGGCGGAAAGGCCCCAGCCCCGCCGCCGATCACGATATTCTGCGGGGTCCGCGGCTTGAGCCAGATGGTGTAGATCACTGCGTAGTAGAAAATCGAGAAGGCCAGGATAGCAGCGGCCAGCCAGCCGACCGCCAGCCCCATGATCAGCACCGAGCCGACCGAAAGGATCATGCCAAAATCGCGCGCGGAGCTGCGTTCCATCCGGCCGGCCGGAATCGGCCGCGCCGCGGTGCGCTTCATCCTGGCATCAAGGTCAGCCTCCCACCATTGGTTGAGCGCAGCCGAACCGCCAGCGCCCACTGCAATGCACAGGATCGCAACAAACCCGAGCACCGGATCGACTGTCACGGGCGCTGCCAGCATGCCGCACAGCCCGGTGAAGATTACCAGGCTCATGACGCGCGGCTTGGTCAGCGACCAGAAGTCACGCCAGTCAGTGGGGAGCGGGATCGAAGAGGCGGGGGTGGCGGTCATGGGAGTCGTGTGCGCCTATAGGCGGGTCCGGGGGTGTAGGAAAGCGCCTTTCCCCGGCCGGATCAAAGCCGCCGCAGCCAATCGACCAGCAGCGCATTCACTTGCTCTGGCCGCTCTTGCTGGGTCCAGTGACCGACACCTTCCAGAACATGACCTTCAACCTTGGGAGCGAACATCCGCATCATGCCGACCGGATCGGCAACTGCACCGAACAGCGTGGTCGCCGGATCGCGGTCTCCGCCGATGAACAGGCAGGGCTGCTCGATCTGCTTGCCTTGCCAGGCCTTGAGCCATTCATAATCAAGCTCGTGGTTGCGATAGCGGTTGAGCGGCCCGCGAAAGCCCGAAGCCTTGAATTCGGCTTCGTAGTAGTCGAGATCGGCATGGCTCAGCCACGGCACCGCCTGCGGCTCGGGCAGGCCTTGCAGGAAGGTCGCGCCAAGCTCCTTGTCCCAGTAGTTCCCCGGCGCCACTTCGCCAGAGATCGAATACATCATCTTTTCCACGAAATGGCGCGGGTTGGCCTCGGCCTCGGCTTCGGCGACACCAGGTTCCTGGAAATACTCCTGATAGAAGAACCGGCCTTGCGAGGTGAAATGCTCGCGGAATATCTCGGTAAACGGTCGCAATGGTGCCCCTGCGAACGGCACCGAGAGTCCCGCCACTGCGCGGATCCGGTCCGGCCGGGTGAAGGCCGTGTTCCACACGATCGGCGCACCCCAATCGTGCCCGATCAGCACAACTGAATCGTCAGGAGAAAGGCTGTCCGCCAGCCCGATCAGATCGCCCGCGATCTTCTGGAGGGAATAGGCTTCAACCGCCTGCGGCTTGTCCGACCCACCATAGCCGCGCACGTCGATCGCGCAGGCGGTGAAACCAGCGGCGGCGATGGGGCTCAGTTGGTGCCGCCACGAATACCAGCTTTCGGGAAAGCCATGGACCATAATGGCCAAAGGGCCGCTGCCTTCGATGGCGCAGCGCAGGGTTACTTCACCGCAGTTGATCTGCTGAAAACCAGGCAATGCATTCTCTCCCTTACCCTCATCCTAGCCGTTCGTGTCGAGCGAAGTCGAGATGCCGCGCGCCGGTGTCTCGACTTCGCTCGACACGAACGGAAGTTGAGGTTGGACCTTATGCGAACGAAAACGCCCCGACCTTGCGGGCCGGGGCGCATTCTGTCCAGTCAGGATCGACGAGAGATCAATGGTGCCCCTTGTCGTCGATCACCGGCAGGGTTTCAAACTGGTGGAACGGCGGCGGGCTGGACAGGGTCCATTCCAGCGTGGTCGCGCCCTCGCCCCAATAGTTACCTTCGGCCTTCTTGCCCAAGGTGTAGGCATAGATCAGATTTACGAACCAGATGCCGACCGAAGCGATGGTGATCGCATAGCCCCACGAAGAGAGCGTGTTCCATTGTTCATAGGCCGGCGCATAGTCCGGATAGCGGCGCGGCATGCCCTGCATCCCCAGGAAGTGCTGCGGGAAGAAAATCATGTTCACGCCAACGAAGAATACCCAGAAATGCAGGTGCGCCAGAAACTCGGAATGCATCTTGCCGCTCATCTTCGGGAACCAGTAATAGAACCCTGCAAACAGGCCGGTCACTGCCCCCAGGCTGAGCACATAGTGGAAGTGCGCCACCACGTAATAGGTATCGTGCAGGTTATCGTCGATCCCGCCGTTGGCGAGGACCACGCCGGTCACCCCGCCGACGGTGAACAGGAAGATGAAGCCCAGCGCCCACAGCATCGGCACGCGGAAGCTGATCGAGCCGCCCCACATGGTGGCGATCCAGGAGAAGATCTTCACGCCCGTCGGCACGGCGA
>CALMBN010000215.1 GCA_937860195.1 uncultured Novosphingobium sp. | reverse complement strand
TGAGAACCGAGGACGTCCGGACTCCCGAAGCCCCGAAACCCAACTCCCCACCAGCCGGCGGTGACGTCGAATCCCTTTGCCGCGAAGCCCGAGAGAAGCGCGACGCATACCTCGACATCTGGAAGAGCCAGTTCCTGAAGCGAAACCGAATGGATGTCGCTTATTTTGACAACCACGTCCAAGTCAGGAAACACGACGTCGAGTGCGAGTGGGTCAGCGGGCTCTCCTTCCGGGTGGAATACACGGTGAAGTTCGACTGGGCGGCGATCGAGGCGCAGGAGAAACGCGGCTATCGCACACAGCTCTCCGCCCAGCACCCCTTCATCAAGGGCAAGACCCTGCCGGTCTTCATCGCCAATTTCGTGCTGATGGACTACGGCACCGGCGCGGTGTTCGGCTGTCCGGCGCACGATCAGCGCGATATCGACTTTGCCCGCAAATACGGCCTGCCGGTAACCCGCGTGGTCGCTGATTGCGAGCAAACCGATCCGGTTTTTGCAGGCGATGAGGCCTACACCGGCCCCGGCGCGCTGGTGAACTCGCGCTTCCTTGATGGGTTGAGCGTCGAAGCAGCCAAGGCCGAAGTGATCGCCCGCGCCGAGCAAGGCCAGTGGGGCCGCGGCACCACCGTCTGGCGGCTGCGCGATTGGGGCGTTTCGCGCCAGCGCTATTGGGGCACGCCGATCCCGTTCATCCACTGCGATGCCTGCGGCGTGGTGCCGGTGCCCAAGGACCAGCTGCCGGTGGTGCTGCCAGAGGATGTCAGCTTTGACATTCCCGGCAATCCGCTCGATCGCCACCCGACCTGGAAGCACGTCGACTGCCCAACCTGCGGCAAAACGGCCCGGCGCGAGACCGATACGCTCGACACCTTCACCAACAGTTCGTGGTATTTCCTGCGTTTTGCCAGCCAGCCCGCCGACCGCCCGTTCGATCCCGAAGTGATCAAGCAGTGGTTGCCGGTCGAGCAATATATCGGCGGGATCGAACACGCGATCCTGCACCTGCTCTACGCCCGGTTCTGGACCCGCGCGCTGGCCCACATCGGTATGATCGACGTGAAGGAGCCGTTCGCCAGCCTGTTCACGCAGGGCATGGTGACGCATGAGACTTATAGCTATCGCGCCACTTCCAATGTCACCCTCCACACCGAAGATGCAGCTGGCGCAAGATCAGAAGTTCAGACCGTCGAGCGATGGATTGAGCCTGCCCATGTCGAAAAGCGATCAGACGGCAAATATTACGTGAGAAACACGAATGACGAAGTCACCGTCGGCCGTACGATCAAGATGTCCAAGAGCAAAAAGAACGTCGTCGATCCTGACGATATCATCGCTCAATACGGCGCTGACGCGGTCCGCTGGTTCATGCTCAGCGACAGCCCGCCCGAGCGCGACCTGCCCTGGTCCGAGGCCGGGATCGAAGGCTGCGCGCGGTTCGTCCAGCGTCTGTGGCGGTTGTTCGGGCAATATGATGCTGCCGCAACTGGCGAGGACAAACCGCTGGACCGCAAGCGCGATCAGTCGGTTCACGCGGCTACTGCGGATATTGCCGCACTGAGCTTCAACAAAGCAGTGGCGCGGATTTACGATCTCGCCAATGCTACCGAAAAGGCCGCGTGTTCGGCCAGCCGCTCCGCTGCGATCCGGGCTCTGCTGCTGCTGGTTGCCCCAATGATGCCGCACCTCGCCGAACAGGCCTGGGCGCAATCCGGCGGGCAGGGCCTGATCGCCGATGCCGCCTGGCCGCCGGTCGATCCAGCGTTGCTGGTCGAGGATGAGGTGACCGTCGCGATCCAGGTGCTGGGCAAATTGCGCGATACGATCACGGTTCCCAAAGGTCTGCCCAAAGAGGAGCTGGAGGCGCTTGCCTTGGCATCGGAGAAGGTCCAGCGTGCGCTTGATGGCAAAGCAGTCAAGAAAGTGATCGTGGTGCCCGACCGGCTGGTCAATCTGGTGGCATGATGCGGCTGGCGGTTCTTGCCTTGGCCTTGCTGCTGTCCGCTTGCGGGTTGAAGCCGATGTATGCGGGCGGTGCCGGCGGCACTGTGGCGCAAGGACTGGCGGGGATCGAAGTTTCGCCGATCGAGGGCAAATCGGGCTGGCTGATGCGCAACGCGCTGAACGACCGGCTTGGCCGCGACCGGGGCGTTACAGCCCAATATCGCCTCGAGGTGGAGCTTGACGATTCGATAGCGGGTTTTGGCGTCCGGCGTGACGATGCGGTGACGCGCGAACGCCGGACACTGCGC
>CALMBN010000214.1 GCA_937860195.1 uncultured Novosphingobium sp. | reverse complement strand
GCCCAGAGCGGAAAGCCTTGGATCGGTAGCGCCCGCCGCCCGCAGGCTTGAGACTTTCAGCGCCGCGTCATCAAACCGCCCGACGCGGGCGAGTTGCGCGATCTGACCGAGCTGACCGTTTAGCGCTGCGTCTTGCATGACCAATTCTGCCAAATTCCGAAAAAGTGACGGCGGCCCCTTATGGGACCGCCGTCATTATTAGCAACGATTGGCTGGATCAGAACGTCAGCGTCACGCCGGTGTAGATGTACCGTCCGAGCGCATCGTAAGTGCCCGGATAGGTGTTGCCATTGCAGACCGTGCTGGCGCAGGCGCTGGCACCGAAGCCACCACTGCCCGAGGTAACCAGCGGTGGTTCCTTGTCGAGCAAGTTGTTGACGCCAAGGCGCCACTGCAGGCTCTTGCCGACGTTGGCGGTCAGCGACAGATCGAAGTAGCTCTGCGAGCCGATCCGCGAGCTGTAGTCGTAGTAGTTCCCGCTCAGCGACGAGCTGGCGTTCTTATACTCTACATCGACAGCACCAAAGTAGCGCCACTGCGCCGAGACGCCGATGCCCATCTTGGTGTTCATCGAAACCCGCAGCTTGTGCCGCCACTTCGGAGCCGGACCACCACAGGTCGGGCCAAAGTACCCGGCGCAGTCGTAGATCTCGGTCAGGCCGTTATCGATCTCGTACTTGTCGAGCATGGTGCCGACTATGTTGAGGCTGAGCGTGCCCAGGCCGCCGATTTCATGGCTGTAGTTGCCGTTGAATTCGATCCCGCGGGTGCGAAAGCCACCAACGTTGTGCGGAAGGTCAATTACCTTACCGTCTGACGTCAGCCATAGCGAGCCGGCGGCGTTACGTTGGATCAGTGGGCAGGCAGGCGAGACCGAGGTCGCGGTGGTATCATTGACACAGGCACTAAGGATCGCATCTGCACCATAGCCCTGGATCGCATCCGTGATCTTGATGTCGTACCAGTCGACTGAAAGCGACAGGCCAGGAACCATGCTGGGCTGGATAACCACCCCGGCAGTCTTGGTGATGGCCTTTTCCGGATTCAGGGTTGGTTCGCCGCCAAGCAAGCCGTTGTACTGCGCCGCCGGGTTACCGGTGACCCGTTGGCCAATTGCCAAGCCCTGTGCGAGGCATCCATAATCGGTCGCCGAAATCACAAAACCCGAGCACGGATCAGTCGAACCGTCGAGACCCACGAACTGCGCAGAGAACAGTTCCTGGATGTTCGGCGCACGAACCGCCCGGTTATAGGCTGCCCGGAAGCGGATGTCCTTGATCGGAGCAAAATCGACACCGACCTTGAAGGTATCGGTGTTGAAGGTGCGGCCGTTCGATATCTTGTAGTGCGAATAGCGATAGCCGGCGTTCAAGCTGAGGTTAGAGAAAATCCCGTCCTGAACCAAAGGTACGTCGATTTCGCTGATGAACTCGGTGACGCTGTACGAACCTTCGATCGGCAGGGTCGGCGCGCCCTGACCGGTCAGATCGCCGGTCTGGAATGCGTTGTCGGTCTGCAGCTGAAGGTATTCGTTGCGGTATTCGCCGCCGATCGCGATGCTGACGCCATCGGTCGCGCCAGGCGACTTGATGCCATAGGCGCCGAGATCACCGTTGAACATCACACTGGCAACCTGTTCGGAGACCCTGCCCTTCTGGAAGCCGGTGCCCGACAGGTAGTTGATCGAGCCGGCAGAAGGCGAACCCGTGAACACATTGTAGGGCAGGCAGTTCGGGTCTTGTCCCGACAAGGTGGCGCGACAGATCGGGTTGACCCCGGCGACGCGCGGATCATCGACCACGTCGAGCGCGTTGGTAAGACGCGCGACCGACATCTCGTTCGAGTAGACTTGCGAATAGTTCATCCGGCCATACTGATAATAGGCATCGTACGACCAGGCATCGCCCAGATCGCCCTTCAGGCCAAGAACGGCGCGGTAAGCGGTGTGCTGCAGATCGTTGATCCGAGGACCGCCTTCGACGTTGCGGCGCAGCAACTGGAAGAACGCCTTGTTGTAAGTCGCCCCGGTGGTCGGATCGATGTAACTGACCGGTCCTGGGACCGGAGTCCCCGGGAATGCGCCCGGATACGCGGTCGAGGTCAGCGGGAAGGTCCCGACGCTGCCGACGATCAGATTGTTCGGCTGGCAAATCGTAGCCAGCTGCGCCGTCGACATCAGCGGGTTGTCGCAGTTGATCGTCAGCGTGTTGCCGAAGTCACCCGAGGGAGCAATCTGCGCCAGGGTCTGATCGTCCATGAACATGAATTCCATGTACGGATGCAGCGCCGGGCTGATTTCGTAATCGACGAATGCGCCAGCGGTATAGCGTTCGTCCGGACGCTGGAAGTAGTTCAGCGGCGCGAAATTGTAGCGGTTGGATGTGAACGGGGTGATCGTGCCGTTGCCGAGCGAAGCCAGCGTCGACGTGATCGAGTCCGATGAGCTGGTCGCAAAGATGACTGCATTGTTCGCGGTCGCCGAGCCGCCGCATTGGAGCGGAGCAGCCGGATCGAGGCGGGTCGGATTGGTCAGACGAGCGTTGGTGTTCTGGATCGTGCAAGCGCTGTAGTCACGACGCGACTGCACCACCGGGTTGGCTTTGCGATAGCCGAAATAGGCCAGGGCGTGGCCGCGATCGTCATCGAACTTGGTGCCGAACGAAACCGTGCCGTCGAACTGGCCGCCATCGCTGACGCTGCCGATCGGATAGCCGTAGCCCGGGATGCCCGCATTGGTCCGGGCATTGAGCAGCGCCGGCGTGACCGTGTTACGGTTGCTGTGCTGATAGAAGCCATAGTTGGCGTCGACCTGGAAGCCTTCGAAATTGGTGTCCATCACGAAGTTGACGACGCCGGCCACGGCATCGGCACCGTAAGTGGCCGAAGCACCGCCGGTCAGCACGTCGACGCGCTTGACCATCGAAGCCGGAATGAAGTTAAGGTCGGCGGCCGAGCTCGACACGTCGCCCGGCATCAAGCGGCGGCCGTTGATCAGCACCAGAGTGCGCTGCGAACCGAGTCCGCGCAAATC
>CALMBN010000213.1 GCA_937860195.1 uncultured Novosphingobium sp. | reverse complement strand
CTTGCGCAGCAGCGCGCGCCATCCGTGGTTCCGGTTTGGGTATCAAGGCACATGTAGTGGGCTTCACTTTAAATGAGAAGCAACGCCAAACCGTTCAATGTATCGCCGATGAGACCGGCGGAAAATACTTTGATGCCCAGAATTCGGACGGGCTCTCCAGCGCGCTGGCCGAAGTCCAGAAAGCGGTTGTCGAAGTGCCTGCTGAGCCAGCACGCGAGCGGGTGTTCTTTGACGATTTTGACGGAGCCGATCTTGCCGAGCATTGGGTTGTGAACAATCCAAATCCCGATGGTTACATCGTTGAGAATGGCAATTTGCTGATGGTGAATGGGGCGGTTGGCGGTTTCGCCAAGACCGACAGCGCCAATTTGATCCAGCTTGAACGCGATCTGCCGGAAGGCGACTGGGACGCCCATGTGACCTTCTCAGGCGAGTTCAAGAGCCTGAGAGATCAACTGGGCATCGCCTTGAGGGCCGACGAAAAGAATTTCCTCTCGGCCTATTTGTTCAGCTCCACATACAACACAGGTTCATCGTCATCCGGCGACAACAGGAAACTGATGAATCTCAGGCTCTTGAAACTCAGCGGCGAAACGGAAACTGTTGCAGATAAAGTTCTTGGCGAACCGAAGGGTTTCACTACGGCAAAGCCCGAGGGTTTCAGTGTCAAGGGCAAGCTCACGCTTTCCAAGCGCGGCCGTTCCTACGTAGCAGCTTACAGTCCGGATGGAGAAGTCGGGGAAGATGGCAAGCCGATTGTCCACGAGACCCAAGCGCTAACATCGCTTCGTTCGCCGGGAAAATTCATGTTTACCACAAGCAAGTATGAAAACGCCGTGGGCGAAGTTGAAGTGAAGATCGACTCTATCGAGATCGAATCTGTCAAGTCGGCGCCCTAACGATAGCGCTGGGGGGTGAGGTACCAGGCCATGTCACGCTTTCGCTGGATCGCAGTTCTGCTCTTGGCGCTTGTCACAGCAAGCGTGGCAAAGGCCGCAGACGTCGCGCCCCATCTGGTTGACATCGCCCAATCGATTGTTCAGCAAATCGATGAGGCGGACTATGCGTCAACAAGTGGCCCTCAACTGCAACGCCGCGCTGCCGAGATCATTCGGCAATCGCGGTTGCGGAGTTGGGCAGGGTCCCCGCCAAAAATCGCAACTGATCCCACTAAGTTTGCAGCCGCTATGGGGCTTACCCTCGGACTGGTTGAACATCGAACTGCATTTGATCGGTTGCTTGGCGCGCGCAGCACTGCTGAGCAGAACAAGGCTCTGAGCGCCATCCTTAAATTGACCGGCAACCGGGTGACATTGAGTGAACTCGGCAAGAAATTTCGCTCTGCGTTGGCCGCAGAAGTTGCGCCATTGCAACAGAGGGCGAAGCTTGAAACTGGCAACGGAACCGGTGTCGACATTGAATGGGATCCGGAATCGTCCTCGGCGCTGGTCAGGTTTCGACTTGGCAAGGATGAAGGCGAGTTGGTTCTGCATGGCGGCACTTCGGCAAGGATCGCCGATGGCGCGCTTGTCTTCAACGTCGAAGCCGATGCAGCACCTGTCACCCGGATCACCCCTGCAATGCAGGCTGAGATCAATGCTGATGTTTTTGGTCAATGGAGTGGCAGCGATGGCTCCAAGTGGACTATCCGCGGGGGCGAGGAAATTGAAGCCGCCGCGCGTGACAAGGCTGATCCCAACGCATTGGCGCTGCAACAGATTGATAGTGCCAAGCAGCAACTTGCAACCCTCGAGAAGGAAAAGGTCTATGTTTGGGTTGATGGTCAGGGTGGTGAAGTCATCCAGAAGAAATTCAAGAAACTGGGGCCACCGTTTCGCTATGACCGCACCCGTTCTGAGAACATGCATAAGGCCGAGATTGCGGCATTGCGCGCGCAAATCGCGACGGCCGAAGCGGCGCTGAAACTGCCACCGGTCAGGCAGCATGACCCTCTGAACTTGACGAACAACCCCGGCAAGGGTCGTGCAGTCGAAATTGAAGTGGAGGAAAGCTCCGGCCGGCGCTATCGTTTTGATGAAGCAGGTTTCGACGGCAAACGCCTGACTGCCAGTCGCACACTGCGCGACATAAGGGACATTGCCGACCTGCCAGATTGGGTGATCAAGGGTTTGAACAGTTCATTCTCGCCACCGGAATG
>CALMBN010000212.1 GCA_937860195.1 uncultured Novosphingobium sp. | reverse complement strand
TGTGCCCGGCAAATTCGAGCAGGCTGGCCAATGCATCACCGACCACCGCGCCCCGGCAATGGCCCATATGCATCGGCCCGGTCGGGTTGGCCGAGACGTATTCGACGTTGACGGTAGTGCCGCCACCCGCGCTGGAGCGGCCATAATCGCTGCCCGCAGCAGCGATCGCGCGCAGCTCGGCCAGCCAGGCCTGTGGCGCAACCCGCAGATTGATAAAGCCCGGTCCTGCGATCTCGGCGGAAGTCACATCCGGCACCTTGGCCAGTTCCACCACGAGCGCCTCTGCCAAGGCGCGCGGACTGGTTCCGGCAGGCTTGGCCAGCACCATCGCGGCATTGGTCGCAAGATCGCCGTGACTGGCATCGCGCGGCGGCTCGACGGTGATCGGCCCGCGACCGAGCCCAGCCGGCAAAGTGCCTGCTGCCTCCAGTGCATCCAGCGCAGTGGAAATGTGGGCCGAGAAGGTGGCGTAGAGGGTGGTGCTAACGGTCATGGCGGCGCGGTTAGCGGGTTTGGGTCCCGAGGGAAAGCGTCAGCACACGCCAGTTCAGGAGAGGTGCCAGGCAGACCCGGCAATGGATAGCCCAATCGAATTCGAGAGGGGCTTGGCCAGATGCCCCCTCTCCCAACCCTCTCCCCTAAAGGAGAGAGGGCTTTTTACCTACCTGGTCGCGTTGTAGGTTAGCTGGTCCTGGCTGAGCTGGAAGCCAACCAGCACTTCAAACGTCGCCCGCGCAATCGCTGCTTTCACGTCAGGCTGAGCCAGCGGGTCGATTGCGGCATCTTCTTCGCCGGGACGGCGCTTGCGGTTGATCCGCTCGCGGATTTCGCTCGGCAAGGTTGCCTCGGCCTTGTCGATGAAAGCCCCGCCCTGCCCGCTGCCCTGGGCGCGTTCCTGACCATCGGCGAAGGTCACGGTGGTTTGGCCGATCCGCTTGGTCACCACGGCCTTGCCGCCGCGCAACACGGTTACGAAATAGGGGATCGTCACGGTCCGCGCGCCGCGCACGTCGGTGCGGCGGGCCAGCACATCAAAAGTGACAGCAGCAAAGACCTTGTCGCCCGAATCGTTGCAGGTGCTTCGGACATTGGTCATCGCCGCAACCAGGTCGATATTGTTCGCGCTGGTATCGCCGGCCGCGCGAAACACGGTCACGTCACCGGTAAAGTCGGGCACGCCAACCGCCGGGCAGGCGTTGCGGAACGCCTGAATGCCAACGCCCTGGTCGATCACGATGTCCCCTGACGAGCGGCAACCAGCCAGAGCGGCAGCGATGGCAAGCGCGGAAAACAGGCGGAAGCGAGGGGTCATTCGGGCACCTTTGAATTCTCGATTGCGCTTGCCCTAGCGGCGCGCGGACCAAAGCGCTAGGGGGACCAACATGAACGCCCCCTTTAAGCCCGCCGAAAAGCAACCGCTGCGCCTTTTGCTGGCCGCGCCGCGCGGATTTTGTGCTGGAGTAGACCGGGCGATCGATATCGTCGAGCTGGCGCTGAAGCGCTTTGGCGAGCCGGTCTATGTCCGGCATGAAATCGTCCACAACCGCTTTGTGGTCGACAGTCTGAAAGCCAAAGGGGCGATCTTTGTCGAGGAACTCGACGAAGTACCTGATGGTGCGCCAGTGGTATTCAGCGCCCACGGGGTGCCCAAGGCCATTCCGGCGAAAGCGACTGAACGCGGGCTCGATTGGCTCGATGCGACATGCCCGCTGGTTTCCAAGGTCCACCGCCAGGCCGAACGCCAGATCGAGGCCGGTCGGCACATTCTGTTCATCGGCCACGCGGACCACCCCGAGGTGATCGGCACACTCGGCCAGGTGCCCGAGGGGACGATTACGCTGGTCGAGAAGGTCGCAGATATCGCCGCATTGGACATCGCCGATGGAACCGAACTGGCTTTCCTGACCCAAACCACCCTTTCGGTCGACGATACCGCCGAGATCGTCGCAGCCCTGCGCGCCCACTTTCCCCAGATCGTCGGCCCCAAAGCCGAAGACATCTGCTATGCCACGTCAAATCGCCAGACTGCGGTCAAGACCATCGCACCCGAATGCCAGCTGGTGCTGGTAATCGGCGCGCCGAACAGCTCCAATTCACTCCGGCTGGTCGAGGTTGCGCAGCGCTGTGGTGCGCAAGGGATGCTGATCCAGCGGGCGAACGAAATCGATCCGGCCTGGCTGGATCGGGTAAACACGCTCGGGCTGACGGCGGGCGCATCTGCACCAGAGCAACTGATCCGGGAAGTGATCGATCACATTTCCGCCTTGCGCGATGTCACGATCGAACAGGTCGTCACCGCCGAGGAAAAGATGGTGTTCAAGCTCCCCCGCCAACTGGTAGACTGATGGCAGTCTATACCCAATTGGCGGCTGAAGAACTGGCTGCATTGATCGGACATTTCGATGTTGGCGAGCTGGTCAGCGCCAAGGGCATTGCCGAAGGTGTTTCGAACTCCAACTGGTTGGTCGAAACGACGGGCGCGGACGGCACTGGCGCGCGGTTCATCCTGACAATGTACGAATTCCGGATCGAAGTGGAGGACTTGCCATTCTTCCTCTCCTTGCTCGATCATCTCGCGGCCAAAGGCTGTCCGGTGCCCCGAACGATCCATGATCGGAATGGTGCGCTCTACCGGATGATTGATGGCAAGGCTGTCGCTTTGATCGAGTTTCTGCCGGGCGTTTCAGTCAGTCATCCCACGCCGGGACAGGCCAAAGCGGTCGGCCGGGCCTTGGCGCAGGTGCACCTGACAGGTGCCGATTTTGAGGGGTTTCGTCCCAATGGCATGGACCTGTTCGAATCGCGGCGGCTGGCGACGGCCTGCGGGCACGATGGGATGCTGCGGATCGACCCGGCGCTGGCCGATCTCGTCGAGCGAGAGCTTCCGGGGCTTGAAGCGCGGTGGCCTACCGACCTGCCCCGTTCGGTGATCCACGCTGATCTGTTCCCCGACAACGTGCTGATGCTGGGCGAGAGTGTGACCGGGCTGATTGACTTCTATTTTGCCTGCACTGACATCACCGCCTACGATGTCGCCGTGACTCACGCCGCATGGTGTTTCGACCATGAGGGTCAGAACTTCAATCCAGCGATTTCAGCCGCCTTGCTTGAAGGATATGAAAGCCTCCGTCCGCTCAGCACTGAGGAACGCGCCGCATTGCCCGTCCTGGCGCGCGGCGCGGCGCTCAGATTTACCCTCAGCCGGGCCTATGACTGGCTCAACACGCCTGCCGATGCGCTGGTCATGCGCAAGAGCCCGATGGCCTTTGCACGGCGGCTGGCTTTTTATGCCGATCCAGCCAATTCCGGAATCTTTGCATGAAGAAGGTCGAAGTGTTCACCGACGGGGCTTGCAAGGGCAACCCCGGCCCCGGTGGCTGGGGCGCAGTGTTGCGGATGGGAAACCACGAAAAAGACCTGTCTGGCAGCGATCCTGATACCACCAACAACCGCATGGAAATGACCGCAGTGATCCGCGCGCTGAACGCACTGACCGAGCCGTGTCACGTCTTCCTCCACACCGACAGCCGCTATGTGATCGACGGGATGACCAAGTGGATCCACGGCTGGAAGAAAAAAGGCTGGATCAACGCCAGCAGGCAGCCGGTCCGCAACGCCGACCTGTGGCACGATCTGATCGAGGCCACCGCTCGCCACCGGATCGACTGGATCTGGGTCAAGGGGCACAACGGCCACATCGAGAACGAACGCGCCGACAAGCTGGCGAGCGACGCGGCGCTGAGCGCGAAACCTTAGCTGTTATCGTCGACCGGTGCGCCAGGTCCATTCTTCTTGATCGATTCGATCGCGTTTTCGGCGCTGGCTTTGCTTGAATAGCCTTCGGTCGAGAACATCACTTCAGAATTGTATTTGAAGCGGACCCGGAATTCTCCAGCCTTGTCCTTGTAGATTTCGAACGTGTGCGCCATCGCGATGCTCCTTGAGTCTAGGTCGCGAAAGTTAGCCTAACTGCAAAGATTCGCTAGCAAAATCTTGCCGGCCGATAGGGTGCCGGATCGACGGCTTGGCCCTTTCGCTCCAGTAACAGGCTCAGCGCCAGGTCAGCCGCAGCCGGTGCAGTCTGGATGCCAAACCCGCCTTGCCCCGCAAACCAGAAGAAATCGCGGATCGTCGGATCAAAGCCATAGACCGGCAAACGGTCTGGCGCAAAAGTCCGCAAACCGGCCCATTTGTGCTCCAGTGCTGCGATCGGCCAATCCATCACCGCCTCAAACCGGTCGATCGCCAGCGCGACATCCAGCTCTTCTGGCGCGGCATCGCAAGGCGGGCTGGCGGTTTCATCGTGCGGGCTGAGCCAAAGCTTGCCGCCCTCAGGCTTGAAATAGAACGAACCGTCAAAGCCCAGAACCAGCGGAAGGTCTGCCGGGACCGGGCGGCCCAGCCGGACCTGCGCCACGGTTCGGCGATAGGGTGTCATGCCCAGCGGCCGAACCCCTGCTGCCTCGGCCACAGGATCAGCCCAGGCCCCGGCAGCATTGATCAGCACCCGAGCGGAAATTTCCCGACCATCCTCAAGCACAAGGGACCAGCCCGCACTGACGCGAATCGCCCCGGTTAAACGGGCCCGGCAGAGCAACTCGGTTCCGTGCCGTTTGGCCTCGGCTAGCCATAGCTGATGCAGTCCGGCGACATCGATGTCGCAGCAGTCAGGCTCCCAGGCACCATGCTGCCATTCAGCCCGCAAGCCAGGCAGCCGCTCCTCAAGCTGAATACGGTTGAGCGATTCGACCCGCACCCCCAAAGCTGAAAACTCGTCGGAGAAGGCCTCCAGCCCGGCCTTTTCCTCGGTCCGTGCCAGGGTCAACGCACCGCGATCGGACAGCAAGCCGTGTGCTTCGAAGAACCCGCGTGAAGCCGTCGTCAACGGTTGAACGAGGGGCCCGCCATAGCTTTCGGTCCAGAAGGCCGCTGAACGCCCGGTTGCGTGATAGCCGGGCCGATCCTCCGCCTCGATCAGCGCCACCCGGCCATGCGGCGCCAGCCCCGCCGCCAGCGAGGCCCCGGCAATTCCAGCTCCGACGATCGCAAAGTCAAACCGGTCGCTCATGATTCAGGCGCGGCCAAACCGGGCGAGGAACGTGTCGCAGGCGGACAGCGCGCGATCCCGCACCGCGTCGCCCTCACGCAAAATCTCATGATGCGCCTCAACACCGAAGTGAACCAGTTCGCAATCGCGCAATCGCGCAGCAGCCCTGGCAATTGGTGCATAGCCGACAAGTCTGTCATTGTCGGTCGCCAGCATCAGCACCGCCACGACCGTCGAGGAGCTCCGGGCCGAGTTCACCGCGAAGACCGGTCTCCCCGCCCCGTCGATGTCGGTCCACTACATGCGCAAGATGGTGATGGCCGCCCGACGCGGGAAGAAGGACTTCCCCCGCAAGACGTCGAAGGTCCCGACCCTCACGCTCTCGCTCGAGGACGCGCGGCATATCCTCGACGCCGTCTCGCACCCGAAGAAGACGTCGTCGGAGCGCTCGGCCGTGCTCGAGAAGATCCCGTTCAAGGCCATGATGCACATGGTGCTGACGCGCGAGGAGATCGACGGCAACGCCGCGCTGCGGCTCGGCTTGGTCAGTCAGGTCGCGCCGCGCGCCGGACTCGATGCAGCACTCGCCGCCACTCTCGCCAAGCTCACCGATCGCGACCGCTCGGCCCTTTGCGCGGTGAAGGAATACCAGAACGCGGCATGGAACCTCGACGCGACCGCCGCCGCGCGTTTGGGTGCCGGCATCATCGGGACCGTGCTCGCCTCGCAAGCGGGGCATTGAGCCACTTCGTAGGGTGCAATAGCAAAGCGTATTGCACCGTTACGCGATGAACCGGTGCAATACGCGCTAACGCGCTATTGCACCCTACGACAACGAGGTCTCGCTTGACCACCCGCACCTACGCCGACCTGCAGGAGCACATCGAGACGCTCGACCGGGCGGGTCTGCTGCATCGCATCGACGTGCCCGTGAACAAGGACACCCAGATGCACCCGCTGGTGCGCTGGCAGTTCCGCGGCGGTATTCCCGAGAAGGACCGCAAGGCGTTCCTGTTCACGAACATCGTCGACAGCAAGGGCCGCTGCTTCGACAATATGCGCGTGGTCGTCGGCGCGATCGCGGCCAATCCGGAGATCTATCGTATCGGCATGAACGTGCCGACGCTCGACGACATCGGCCCGGCCTGGGAGCGCGCGCTGGCGCATCCGATCCCACCGCGCTTGGTGGAAAGTGGGCACGTGCATGACGTGATCATCACCGGCGCCGGCCTGATGGGGCCTGGCCGGGGCCTCGAAGCGCTGCCGGTGCCGATCTCGACACCGGGTTTCGATGCCGCGCCTTATCTCACCGCGACCTGCGTCATCACAAAAGATCCCGAGACCGGCGTGCAGAACATGGGCACCTATCGCGGGATGCTGAAGTCGTCGGACCGGATCGGGATGATGATGCTCGTCGCCAACCGCGCGGGCGGCATCGAGCACTGGAAGGAGCACAACAAGAGCCGCAAACCCATGCCGATGGCGATCGTGCTGGGCGCACCGCCGATCGTCGGCTTCCTCGGGCCGCAGAAGGTCGGCATCGGCGTCGAATTTATCTTTCCCTCCCGTAATTTGACCGGTCAGGCCGAGTTCGCTCGCGCAGCCGGGCTTGTCGCGTCACGCCGAGTGTGCTGCAACTCGCCGCGACGCTTCAGAGGATACCCTCGATGCTGCGACTGGGCTGCGGCGCCGGCTTCTCCTCCGATCGACTCGGACCGGCCATAGATCTCGCCCGCGAGGGCTGCCTCGACTGGCTCGCCTTCGAGAC
>CALMBN010000211.1 GCA_937860195.1 uncultured Novosphingobium sp. | reverse complement strand
GGAGTTCAGACGTGTGCTCTTCCGATCTGAGACAGGTGAGGCTGCCCTTGCCGAGCGGCGAATCTGTGCTGACGCAAGTCCCCTTCTTCACGAGGCTCCACGCATTGCCTTGATAGTCGACCTTAGAGGTGCCGGCGCATGTGGTCCCAGGACCAGCCTTGCAATCATTCTTGCCGGCCTTTGAAATTCCATAGCACTTTTCGGACGGTTTGGCGGCGGCGTTCCTGGCCTGAGCAGCGCTCGCGACTGCTACTGCGGCGATCACGGCTATCAGCGGGCCGGTGGTCTTGATCGGGTTCATCTGGCTTCTCCATCTATGGGGTGAGCGACATTCAATGCAGCCCCACTGGCCAGTTCGTTACCGGGTTTGATCCGGTTACAATCGCGGACGGGAAAGGTCTTTTTCGCAGTTCTTGTAACCTTGGTCCATGATCTGGCGAACCAGCCTGTGCCAACCAGGCAATCAGGTCAATTTAATGGAGAAGCCTTCATGCTGACATTCAAATCCGCCTCCACCCTCGCTTCCGCCGCTGCCGCGATCGCGCTGGCTGCCGCCGCGCATGCTGCTCCGGCCCCGCGCGGCAGCAGTGGCACAGCGGTCGGCGCGGAAGACACCGTCCACTGCTATGGCATCAACAGTTGCAAAGGCAGCAGCGATTGCAAGACCACCGAACATGACTGCAAAGGGATGAATTCCTGCAAAGGCCACGGCTTCAAAGCGATGAAAGCTGGCGCTTGCCTTTCGAAAGGCGGCACAATCGGGGATATTGGCTAGTTCCAGCTGGTTTCCCATGGCCCGGCTGGGCGATTGCCCCCATGCCCGGTCGGGCCAACAAATTATTGAGACCCACGCCATGACCGCCGAAATCTCTCGCTTCACCGGCTTTGGGCTTGGGCTGCGCAAAGAGCACCACGCCGATTTCCTGGGCGAGCGCCAGCCGATCGATTTCGTCGAGGTGATTTCTGAAAATTTCATGGCCTGCGGCGGGCGACCGTTGCGGACGCTGGAAGCCATTCGCGAACGCCATCCGGTGATCCTGCACGGCGTGTCGATGTCGATCGGCTCCGCGCATGGGCCGAGCCACGACTATCTGGTTGAGCTCAAAACATTGGCCAACCGGATCGACCCATTGTGGGTTTCGGATCACCTTTGCTGGACCGGAATCGCGGGTCACAATTCCCACGATCTGCTGCCGCTGCCCTATACCGAAGAAGCCTTGAGCCGCTGCACTTCCAGCGTTCGCCTTGCGCAAGATCTGCTCGAACGGCCCATGCTGATCGAGAATCCCTCGAGCTATGTCAGCTTTGCCGAAAGCACGTTCACCGAGTG
>CALMBN010000210.1 GCA_937860195.1 uncultured Novosphingobium sp. | reverse complement strand
TGCTTGACCGGATGGAGCTGATCCGGCTCGAAGGCTACACCGAAGATGAGAAGCTTGAGATCGCGACCCGCCACCTGCTCGACAAGCAGGTTGAAGCGCACGGGCTGAAGAAGGGTGAGTTCACGCTTGAGCCCGAAGCGCTGCGCGATCTGATCCGCTATTACACCCGTGAAGCCGGGGTGCGGACATTGGAGCGCGAGATCGCCCGGCTGGCCCGCAAAAGCCTGCGGCGGATTCTCGAAGGCACGGCCAAGACTGTCACGATCACACCTGAAAACCTTGGCGAGTTCGCTGGGGTCCGCAAGTACCGTTATGGCATGGCCGAAGAGGACAACCAGGTCGGCGCGGTGACCGGTCTGGCCTGGACCGAAGTCGGCGGCGAACTGCTGACCATCGAAAGCGTCACTGTGCCCGGCAAGGGCATGGTCAAGACCACCGGCAAACTTGGCGAGGTGATGAACGAGAGCATCCAGGCCGCTTTCAGCTTTGTCCGCGCCCGCGCTGCCGCATATGGGATCAAGCCCAGCCTGATCGCCCGCAAGGACATCCACATCCACTTGCCCGAAGGCGCGGTGCCCAAGGACGGGCCAAGCGCCGGGGTTGGCATGGTCACCTCGATCGTTTCGACGCTGACCGGCATACCGGTCCGCAAGGATGTCGCGATGACTGGCGAAGTTACCCTGCGCGGGCGGGTTCTGGCAATCGGCGGCCTCAAGGAAAAGCTGCTCGCAGCCCTTCGAGGAGGCATCACCACGGTGCTGATCCCCGAAGAAAACGTCAAGGACCTCGCCGAGATCCCCGCCAACGTGAAGGAGGGACTGGAGATCATCCCGGTCGCTCACGTTGATGAGGTGCTGGCCAAGGCGCTGGTCCAACCGCTCGAGGCGATCGAATGGAGCGAGGCTGATGATCTTGCCAGTCAGCCAGCTGCACCAGGTCAGGGCGGGCCAGGAGCCGCTTCAACCGCGCACTGAATCCGGTTGGCTGGCGGCGAATCGGAAGGCCGAAATGTCATGCTGCATTGCGGCAACCGCTGCGAAGCGGCGCTGACGGGGCACAATTCATCGAAAACGGCGCAAAATCGTGGATAATCTGGCCTTTCCTCTGCGGATTGGCTTTGACAGTCCCCACAAAAGTCGCTCAATTCCGCCCAGTTTTTGAGGCGATTCATTTTCAAAAACATCCAGAAAGGTAGGGGGTTCCCGACATGAACAAGAACGATCTGATCGGCGCAGTTGCTGACGCCAGCGGTCTCACCAAAAGCGATGCCAGCAAGGCAGTTGAGGGCGTTTTCGACGCAATCACCGGCGCACTCAAAAAAGGCGATGAAGTTCGTCTCGTCGGCTTTGGCACCTTCTCGGTCGCCAAGCGCAAGGCTTCGACCGGTCGCAACCCGCGCACCGGCGAACCGATGAGCATCAAGGCCTCGTCGCAGCCCAAGTTCAAGGCCGGCAAGGGCCTGAAGGACGCTGTCAACTAGGACGGGTTAACGCCGGGTCCCAGGCTGCACCGCCTCGCGGCCGGGTCGCAGAATTGCCGCGCTAGCCCTGGGGCTGGCGCGGCTTTCTGTTGTTTGCGCCTTGGTCGGCTGACAATGCCTTCCCCAACGGGGAAGCGCCTTTGAAGCTGTCAGCCTCTCGCTAACCTTTCGCCACCGTCGGTTTGCTGGCGAACGAGACCAGCTTCGAAAACACCCACGACAGCATCATCGCCGCGAGCAGCGCCAGCAGCGCGACTTGCGCGGTGCGACCGAACACTTCGCTCATCCAGACCAGCACGGTCAGGTGGACACAGTAGAGCGGCAGCGAGAAGGTGCCGAGCCATTCCATCGCCCCGCGCAGGGCCAGCGGGGGTTGCGCCATCGCAACCGCCCACATCATCGGCGGCAGGAAAGCCATTACGAACAGCAGATCGCCCGCGACCTTGCCGAGCGGGAGATACGGCACCGCCATGATCCCCAGAACCGGCACCGCCAACGCGAGCCACCACGGCAGACTGGGCGTGCGAAACCCTTCGCGGTATTTCCGGCCGATCCATACTCCCAGGACATAAGAAAAGCCCACGCGCGGCAAGGCGTTCCACCAGGTTGCCCAGGTCGGCGCGTTGACTCCCATGGTGTCGGCGCCGTGCAGCCGGACGGTGTAGATCAGCCATGCTCCCATGCAGATTGCGAGTGCCAGCATTGCCTTGGTCCCAACCCGCTTCAACACCAGCGCGTGGAGGAAATTGGCCAGCAGTTCGTAAAACAGTGTCCATTGCGGGCCGTTGTAGCGATAGAACGGACCGGTCCCAGCCAGGCTTGGGATCATCAGCAGGTCAAGCGCGAGCCACCACAGCAGAGTCAAGGGATCGGCCATCCCGATAACGAAAGCCCGGATCACGGCAACACCGGCCCCGACCGCGACCAGGGGCCAGAGCCGTTTGAACCGCGCGAATGTGAACTCCGCCGCTCCGATCCCGGTGTTAAGCTTTTTCTCGGTCGAAACTGTGAGCACAAACCCGCTGAGCAAAAAGAACAGGTCGACGAACAGATAGCCGCGCGCGAACGGTCCCCCAAGTCCGTAAACAATGCTGAGGTGATAAAACACGATCATGAAAGCCGCGATGCCGCGCAGTCCGTCGAGCTGGAACATGCGTTGGTGCGCAGCGGGTGTAGTTGCCTGTTCGCTCATTGCCCGTTGTCTCCCCGATTGCATCCTTACAACAGCGCGCGGGGTAAAGATCAACCGGCTTGCTCGCGCGACTGGACGCAGGAGCGGCTGCTCCCTATATGCGACGGACCATGAACCGGATTTTCCTTGCCATCCTTGCGCTGTTTGCAGGAATCGCCACGCAGGCCACTCCTGCCGAAGCGCGGGTGCGCGGCGAGACCGAGATCGGCGCGACCCTGGGCCAAAAGGCTGGGGTGCACGCAACTGTGGCGGTTCAGGTTGCGCTGGAATTCCGGCTGGAGACCAAGCAGCAACCAGTTCTGCCCGGGTCGACGGTGGCAGCGTATCGCCTGCCTGGTGTTATCGCCAAGACTGTGCAAGTTGGACCTGATCGCGCCCGCGAATAGCTCGGTCTGAACGCCCGCTACGGCGGCCTTGCGTCGGCGCATTCAGTGCCGCGCACCAATTGCCCATACCCATCATATCATTCAGGAATTGCCCATGCTCGGTGCCATTACCAAGGCCATTTTCGGCTCGTCCAATGATCGTTATGTCAAGTCGCTCGACAAGACAGTTTCGATGATCGCGGCATTCGAACCCACCATTTCTGCGCTGTCAGACGCGGAACTGCAGGCCCAGACCGCCAAGTTCCGCCGTCAGCTGGAAGAAGGCAAGACTCTCGACGAGATTCTGCCCGAAGCCTTTGCAACGGTTCGCGAGGCCAGCGTTCGCGTGCTCGGGATGCGGCACTTTGACGTGCAGATGATCGGCGGGATCGTGCTCCACCGCGGCGAAATTGCCGAAATGCGCACCGGCGAAGGCAAGACCCTGGTTGCGACCGTAGCGGTCTATCTCAATGCGCTGGAGGGCAAAGGTGTTCACGTCGTGACGGTGAACGATTACCTCGCCCGCCGCGATGCCGACTGGATGGGGCAGATTTACAAGTTCCTCGGCCTGACTGTCGGCGTGATTGTTCCCAACCTGGGAGAATACGAACGCCGTGAGGCCTATGAGTGCGACATCACCTATGCCACCAACAACGAGCTTGGCTTCGACTATCTTCGCGACAACATGAAGCACGAGCGCAGCCAGATGGTCCATCGTCCGTTCAACTACGCGATTGTCGATGAAGTCGACTCGATCCTGATCGATGAAGCCCGCACCCCGCTGATCATATCTGGCCCGACCGATGACAAGAGCACGCTGTATCTGTCGGTCGATGCAGTAGTGAAGCAGCTATCCGAAGAGCATTACGAGAAGGACGAGAAGACCAAGAACATCACCCTGACCGAGGACGGGGTGGAGTGGGCCGAACGCAAGTTCGAAGAGCTTGGTCTCCTGGTCGGTTCGAACCTCTACGATGTCGAAAACACCCAGGTCGTCCACCACCTCGATCAGAGCCTTAAAGCGGTGATGATGTTCAAGCGTGACATCGATTACATCGTCAAGGAAGACAAGGTCATCATCATCGACGAGTTTACCGGGCGGATGATGGACGGGCGGCGCTGGTCGAACGGGCTGCACCAGGCGGTCGAGGCCAAGGAAGGCGTCCGCATCAAGGAAGTCTCTCAGACACTCGCAACGGTCACCCTGCAGAACTACTTCAAACTGTACAAGAAGCTCTGCGGAATGACCGGTACCGCCATGACCGAGTCGACCGAGTTCCTCAAGATCTACGGATTGGAAGTCGTCGCCGTTCCGTCGAACCGCCCGTCGCAGCGTATTAACTACCCCGACGTGGTCTATCGGACCGAGCGGGAAAAGTGGAACGCCGTGATCAACGAGATCGCCGATATCCACAAGCAAGGTCGTCCGATCCTCGTGGGAACCAAATCGATTGAAAAAAGCGAACACGTGTCGGCGATGCTTGGTCGTCGCGGTATCAAGCACCAGGTTCTGAATGCTCGACACCATGAACGTGAAGCAGAGTATATTGCCCAAGCCGGTCGACAGAGTGCGGTCACAATCGCCACGAACATGGCAGGCCGCGGGACCGACATCGAACTGCACGAGGCGGTCCGCGCCAACGGCGGGCTGCACGTCATCGCCACCGAGATGCATTCCTCCGCGCGGATCGACCGGCAATTGATCGGCCGCGCGGCGCGGCAGGGAGACCCCGGTTCATACCAGTTCTTTTTGTCACTCGAAGACGAATTGCTGCGCTGCCTGAACCCCGAGAAGCGCGAGCGGCTGAAACGCCAAGCCGCGAATCACGGCGATTGGCTAATTCTTTTGGTAAGGCCAATCTGAATGAACTGGGAAGGTCTGTCAAT
>CALMBN010000209.1 GCA_937860195.1 uncultured Novosphingobium sp. | reverse complement strand
GAACTTCGTGCTTGATAACCGCGCTGGCCAGCCTGAGCTGAAGGCCGCCCGCAAGGCTGCCGAAGCACACCCGATCGAAAAGACCGGCGCGCAGCTGCGGGCGATGATGCCGTGGATCGGCGCTAACAAGCTGGTTGATCAGGAAAAGAACTGATCCTGCCGCAAGGCGCTTGACCAGAACGGATTATAAGGGCTCCTTCCGCCGCGAAGGAGCCCTTGATGTTTTTGCGCCCCCTGATTGCCGCTGCTGCCATGCTGGCAGGTGCGTCCGTCCTCCCTGCCACACCCCCTCCTGCCCCAGCTGATCCGATCGGAATAATAGCGGGAACCTATCAGGCTGATCGCACGCATACCGTAGTCGGTTGGCGGGTCAGCCATATGGGATTCAACGATACCTTCGGACTGTTCGGTTCGATCACCGGAACGCTGGTGCTCGATCCGGCGAAGTTATCGGAAGCGAGAGTGGCCATGCGCATTCCGGTGCGCAAGGTTGTCACTGCCAACGAAGTGCTGACGGCAGCCTTGCTCCGGCCCAATGGAGCCCGCGGCCGACCGGACTATTTCGGTCCGCAACCACCCGACGCTATGTTCACTTCGACCGCCGTCAAACCCGGAACCGATGGGCGGAGTGCGATCATTGAAGGCAAGTTGACGCTAAACGGAAAAACAGCCCCTGTGACTCTTCTCGCGACATTTTCCGGGACAGGGAAAAACCGCTTCAGCGGAAAGCAGACCATTGGCTTTCACGGTACTGCCACGATCGACCGGACCCAATGGGGGCTGGATGCCGATCTTCCTCTCGTTGGCAGCGCCGTCGACCTATCGATTTCAGTCGCGTTTGAACTGGTCCCGACCAGCAAACCGAATTGACTTGGAGCCTGCTTCAGCACAATCTTGAGCGTAACACCCGCTCCCCCCAACACTCAAGGAGAACCCCATGAACAAGCACCTGCTCATTGCACTCGGTGGCGCCGCCGCTCTGGCTGCAACTTTGCCGCTCATCGCCCAGCCGGCAATGAAAGCGCCAGGAAGCAGGGATGGCACGCTGGTCACAGCGGGCACCTACACTGCCGACGCTGGCCATACCATGGTGGTCTGGACCGTCGATCACCTTGGCTTCAGCCCCTATAGCGGCATTTTCGGAAGTGTTACGGGGACCCTGACGCTCGACCCGGCCAACCCTGCTGCGGCCAAGGTTGAAGTCACGATCCCGGTCAGCAAAGTCACCACTGCCAGCGCGGGGCTCACTGCACATATGCTCAAACCCGCTGGAGCGGATGGCAAGGCTGATTTCTTTGGCGCGGCTCCGGCCGATGCCCGCTTTGTCTCGACCAAAGTTGAATTGCTCGGAAACGACAAGGCCAGGATCACGGGAGATCTGACGCTGAATGGCGTGACCAAGCCGGTGACTCTGGATGCCGCCTTTTATGGTGCAGGCAAAGCTCCGGCGATGATGGGTGGCAAGGAAAACGTGGGCTTTTCGGCCAAAGGCGCGATCAAACGCAGCGAGTTCGGGATCGGATATGGCATCCCGATGATCTCCGATGAAGTCAGCCTGAAAATATACGCCGGTTTCCAAAAGTAGCTTAGCGCATCAGGGCGAAGGCCGTGCGGAGTTCGGAGACGAATTCCGCCGGTCGTTCCCAGGCGGCAAAATGCCCGCCTTTCTCCATCTCACCCCAGTGAACCAGGTTCTTGAAACTGCGCTCGGCCCATTTGCGCGGGGTCGGAAGGATTTCCTTGGGATAGGCGCTGACCGCGACCGGCAAAGTGATTTCTACCGGCGCGAAGGCCCCGAAGCTTTCCCAATAGAGCCGCGCTGATGAAGCGCCGGTGCCGGGCAGCCAGTAGAGCATCAGGTTGTCGAGGATCTGATCCTTGCTGAGCGCATCATAGGGCGATCCGGAATTGTCGGTCCACGCCCACATCTTTTCGAGAATCCAGCCCGCCAACCCGACCGGGCTATCGACCAGCCCATAGCCCACACTTTGCGGGCGGGTGCTCTGCTGCTTGGAATAGCCTGCATCCCAGTCCTGATAGTGCTTCAGCGCGGCGAGCGCCCTTTGCTCGGCTGGGCTAGGGTTTGCCAGGTCTTCCGGTTCTGGCCGTCCGATCGGCATGTTGAGGTGGATGCCGAGGCACCCCTCGGGCTTGATGACCCCGATCGCAGTGGTGACCGCCGAACCCCAGTCACCGCCCTGTGCGACCCATTTGGTATAGCCCAGCCGCGACATAAGTTCAGTCCAGGCAAACGCGATCTTCGGCACACCCCAGCCGGTTTCGGTCGGCTTTCCTGAAAAGCCGAACCCCGGCAGCGACGGCGCGACGACGTGGAATGCCAGTTCGCCCTCTGGCGGATTGGCCAGCGCCTCGATTACCCCCATGAATTCGATCACCGATCCCGGCCAGCCGTGGGTGATGATCAGCGGCAGGGCGTCGGCGCGGGGTGAGCGGACATGCAGGAAATGGACGTCCAGCCCCATGATCTCGGTCTTGAACTGACCCAGCGCGTTGAGCTTGGCCTCACACCGCCGCCAGTCGTAGCTCATGCGCCAATAGCTGACGAGCTCCTGCAGGACACCAAGCGGAGTGCCCTGCGACCAATCGGCAACGCACTCCTTTTCCGGCCAGCGGGTCAGGTCGAGCCGAGTGTTCAGATCATCAAGCTGGGCCTGCGGAATGGCAAGCGTGAACGGGCTGATGGTGGTCATGCAACCGAACCTAGGCAGTCGGCAGCATACGTAAAGACAAAAGTAAGCCTACTTGCAAAGGTCTTCTTGATACGTGGCGTGGCACTGCCCCGATCAACAGTTTTGTGATGAAAACAAATCGCAATCCGGTCGCACCCCGACCCAGCCAACGAGAAGAGAACTAGCCAATGATAGCACGCAACCCGCTCAAATTGTGTCTGACCGGCTTGGCATTTTCGGTC
Organism: uncultured Novosphingobium sp.; assembly: GCA_937860195.1. Taxonomy (GTDB): domain Bacteria; phylum Pseudomonadota; class Alphaproteobacteria; order Sphingomonadales; family Sphingomonadaceae; genus Novosphingobium. The sequence goes on along the minus strand of CALMBN010000209.1, from coordinate 2,352 downwards.
TCTGCACCGCTGCTCGCCCAGCCGATGCTGACCGCGCAGCCGCTGAACGCCGCAAAGGATCTCGACCAGACCATTGCGGCGGATGAAGCCCAGGTCCGCAAGCTTGAATATGAAGTGATCTCATCGGAACAGGCGCTGGATGAAGCCAAGTCCGCCAAACCGGCAGATCGCGAATCGATCGACTGTGCAAAGGAAGCCAACACGATTGCGAAAACCAATCTCGCGGCCGCCAGGAAGAAGCTCGCTGTCAACCGCGCTGAACTGGCCAAAGCCGACAAGATGAAAAATCGCGGTCAGACCCGACTTGCAGACGGCTCCCGTTAAGCCACAAGCTGCGCTCAGCTTGCGGTCGCGGCCTTTGCTGCGGCCTCAACCTTGGCCCGGTCAGCGAGCATCAGCGTGCTACTGGCCTTGGCGAGCAGGTTGCCGTTCGCGTCCTTGAGCGTCCCCTCATAAAACGCAGTCCGGCGCCCATGCTTGACCGCCCAGGCGGTCGCGAAGACCGGCCCGGGCCGCGTCGGAGCGAAGAAGCTGACCTTCAGTTCGAGCGTCATCGGGGTCACCCCTTCACCTGCAACGGCAAGCGCCGCATGAGCCATCGCTGCATCGATCCAGCCGGTGATGAAGCCGCCCTGCACCACGCCGCCGGAATGGCACTGCTCGGGCCGGGCCAGGTATTCGAGCACCGCGCCATGCTCTGGGCTCAATTCGACAATTCTGGTCAGTCCCATTTCGTCATAGAGCGAATTGACCGTCATCAGACCAGCGCCGAATAGATCAAGGTCTTGAGCTCGCGGCGGATTGGATAGACCGAGCTGGGTGAAAGCTGGGTCATGAAGACCATGTGGACCTTCTCAACCGGATCGACGAAAAACGCGGTCGAGAACATCCCGCCCCAGTAGAACTCACCGGCAGACCCCGGGATCATCGTTCTGGCGACATCCTTGTTGACTGCAAAGCCCAGCCCGAATCCGGTTCCGGCATTCGCTGCCTCGCTGAACAGGGATCGCGACATCGTGGAAAGATCGGAATTGCCGGGCAGGTGGTTAAGGGTCATCAGTTCGAGCGTCTTGCGGCTGACAATCCGCACCCCATCGAGTTCGCCGCCATGCACCAGCATCGAACAGAACCGGTGATAGTCAAGCGCAGTGGAGACAAGGCCGCCGCCGCCGGAAACCTGCTTCGGCATCCGGCTCCACGCGCTTTCAGCACCGCGATCATACATCACCCGGCCCTTGCCCGGCACAAAGGTATAGCAATCGGTCAGTCGATCAGTCTTGTCGGCCGGCACACAAAACCCGGTATCGTCCATCCCCAGCGGCGCGAAGATGCGTTCCTTCGCGAACTCCTCGAGCGAGCGCCCCGACACCCGCTGCAAGATCTCGCCGAGAAGGATCACGCCGAGGTCGCTGTACTTGGTCTGGCTGCCGGGCTCGTACGCCAGGTGCAAAGACATCAAACCCATGGAAGTGATGTGTTGGGCCGACACGCAAGTGAAACCCATTGATGCAGAAGATCATGCGATCGGCTTGGTAAAGTATGAAAACGGTGCGATCGGGCAGTTTGAAGTAAGCTGGACATTCAGAGGAGGACTTGATCTGCGGGATGAAGTGATGGGCACCGAAGGCACCATCTGGACGAATAGTTTTTTGCGCACGGGCTTTGAGATGTTTACCACCGGCAAAGGTGCCGACTATGTGGCTGAAAAGGCAGAGAGCAATTCAGGCTGGTTGTTTCCTGTTGGTGATGAATTGAATGAGCTCGGTTATAACCATATGTTTATGGACATGTTCAATGCCATGGAAAAAGGAATTGCTCCTAAAGAAACATTTTATGATGGCTACGTAGTCAATTCCATTCTCGATGCGGCTTACAAATCAGCCAAGACTAAACTATGGGAGCCTGTACTGCTGGACATCTGGCGAGGGAAAAGCGGAGTGACGAAAGATAGTCACCTGACGGAGTATGATGCCGATCATTATCTGGTGAAAGAGGAAGTAACCCACTATGGTGCGAAGAAAGTGATTCTGAAGAATAAAAAGACAGGGAAGATTGTGGAAAAAACGTTGGAGTAAAGAAGATCAAGAGAATATCTCTTGAAATTTCTTCGATAAAATCGTTCTTGAATACGTCCTTTCCCCCAACTGCCTGCAGGATTCTTGGTAATTCCTTAACTTTTTTGAATCTGAAGTAAACTCAGCAATCTTCTTTACAAAATCCGTTGGGCTCATCGGGTCAACATAAATTCCACAATGTGCTTCTTCTATCTCGCGCCTTATCCAGCCTCCAAAATTGACAATGATCAATTTGCCGGCTGCCAATCCATCAAAAAACTTATTGGGCGAGCCTGTC
>CALMBN010000208.1 GCA_937860195.1 uncultured Novosphingobium sp. | reverse complement strand
GCTGGGCCTGATTGCCGAAGTTGTAGGTATCATTGACCGCGTCCATCCAGCCAAGGTGGGTGCGGTATTCGCCGTAACCGGCCTGCGCGGTGGTATCGATCAGGGCATTGAACAGCTTTTTCATGTTGTCGATCTGTGCGGGCTTGTCGCGATCAAACATCAGCATGTTGATATTGGTGGCAAAGCGCCCGCCGACGGTGAAGCTGGCGTAGAAATCGACATCGTGATCGGCAATCACCCGGCGGCTGCGTTTGAGCTGGCCCAGCACATGCTCGCTGTTCGCCGGGACCACGGGCGAAAAGCCCATATGGGCCCCGCGTCCGCCCACCCAGTCACCCATTTGCAGCGCCACGGCGGACGGCACACCAAGGGTCGGGTCATACTGGTTGAGCTCGTCTCCTGTCCGCCACCATACTTCTTGCGGCGGCGCATCAAGTTTGCGCTTGAACGCGGCCTTGATCACTTCGGCCTTGGCCTTGTTGACGTTTTCATCGCCATAGAGCCGGACCTGGACCTGCCAGTAGCCCAGCTTGTGCTCTTTCAGCAGTTCCTGCACCCGCCATTCGGGGATCGCGGAATCCTTGTCCCAGAAGTCCTTGCGCTGACCTTTGAGCACGATCTTGCCGAGCCACGAGGGAATGAACACGTTCTGCTCGATCACGCCCGCCAGCTTGAGCGGCAAGACGGTGTCGACCACCCAGCCGATGTCCTCTTCGTTCGGAATGTCCCAGGTCAGTTGCAGCGAGGTTTCAGGCGCGGGTTGCAGCCAGACCCCGGCCTTGGTCACCACTCCCAGGTTCGACTGGGTGAACATCTGGGTCCAGTCCGGGCCGAAGCTCAGGGGAAAAAGGTGCCACGAATGGTTCCCTTCCATCGCGCCCATCCCGGTCCGGATCAGTTCGCCCGATGGCAACACCGCCTCGATCCCGCAGAGGTTCTTGGCGTGCTGACCGTAGGGCGTGTAGCCCATCCCGTGATCGAGCGCGTTGCCCATCACCGAACCCCAGGCATTGCCCGGAACCGACATCCACAGCGGGGCCTTTTCGCGCTGGATATGCTCGTAGAGGTCAAAGAAGCTGACCCCGGGCTCGACCACGCAATAGGCCAGTTTGGGATCAAGCTCGAGGATCCTGTTCATCCTGCCGAGATCGAGGACCACCGATCCGGCCATCCGCGGCGCGGCAGTGCCGTAACCCAGGTTCTTGCCGCGCGCGACCGGCCACAGCGGGGTCTTGTGCTCATTGGCGAGGCGGACGACCGCCTGAACTTCTTCGACCGAGGCGGGCGCGACAGCGGCGCTGGCCGGCCACTGCTCAGAAGGGCCGGGGGCATAGGCATCGGAATAGGCATCGCGATCGGCATCGCTGGCCATCACCCAATCTTTGCCGATCGCTCCGGCAAAGGCTGTGAGCGCAGTATCGAAAGCCTGCGGACTGACCCGTGGCGGTGTCGTGAGCTTCACGCTCTTTCCTCTCGATTTTTATAACAATTGTTATGATAGTGATCCAAAAATCCGCCTTCTGCAAGCCCCTCCCCGGTGGGGAAGGTTCAAGTAACCCGGTAATACCGCACATAGTTCCCGTCCGGCTTGCGCTCGCCGACACCGACGAAGACGTGGCGGGTCAACCATTCGTATTTGCCCTTGGGGGCCTCAAAAGTCGGCTGGCCACGCAGGTAATATTCGCCGTGGGGCACCGGCTCGCCGTTCTCGAAAGCCCACTTGCGCAATTTGGTCATTGTGTCGGGCTCACGCCCCCACAGAAAGCCCTTGTTCTGCATGTAGATGCTCACCCCGTCATCGGTTTCGAGCAGATAACGGGCATCGAATACGGCGGTATCATCGGGCCGGAAATGGGCATAATCGCCGCCCGATCCGGGCACTGCCTTGCCGTTCAGCAGTGGCCCTTCGATCTCTCCCGAATCGACATAGACCGCAGAGCGCCACCCGCCTCCGGGCAGATCGGGCACCATGCTGGTGCGGGTAAACCACAGCCGGATCGCGAAGGCGAATTCCAGCTCGGGCCGTTCCATTGTGCTGACCATCAGTGTCGTTCCTCAATAGTTCGAGAGAATTGCCGCGCTCGGCGCATCGAGTTTGATGCCGCGCTTGCGCTTCGCGGTCTCTTCGCGGTGGACCTTGCCCTGCTGGTCGATCAGCCAGGCGTGGATCGCATTGCTGTCCTCTGGCCCCAGCAGATCATCCCAGCGCGGCATGCCGAGCGGGACACGCTGGCCCTTCATCACGATGTCATCCCACCCGGCGTGGGTTTCAGGCTGCATGCGGCGCAGGTCTGGCGTGATCGAGCGATGCTGGTTCGAATGGCACAGGGCGCAGCCGACCGAATAGAACAGCGCCTGACCCCGGGCGATGGTGGCGGGGGTGGCCCCGGCGAGTTGCAGCGGTGGCGGCGGCGCGACTTGCGGATCGGGCAGCAGATCGGGCAATGGTACTGCTCCGCCATCGAGCCTGAACACCAGAATCCGGCCCCGGTTGCCACGGCTATAGGCCGCCGAGTAACGCGGAACATAGGGATAGCCCCCGCCGCCCCAGGCCGCCATCACCGCAACATACTGCACCCCGCCAACCCGATAGGTCATCGGCGCGGCGAGGATCGAGGTGCCGGTCTCTACCGATTTCAGCAGTTTGCCGGTCTTGGCATCGAACACCCGCAATTGCCCGGCCAGATTGCCCTGGAACACCAGACCCGCCGCAGTCGAAAGCACTCCGCCGCGATCCTGCCAGCCGCCCATCGGGACGCGCCATTTGGTCTGCCCGGTCAGCGGATCGATTGCGCGCAGCTCGGAACTCGCGGGGTTCTTCAGGACTTCCTGGTAAGCCGGAAGAGCCCTGATCTGCGCCACCAGCGGCGGCGGCAACATGCCCAGACTCTGCTCAAGATCGGAAGTGAAGAACAGTGTCGCCGCCGTGTTGAGGCCATTCTTCTGGAACGGCGGATCGGCTGGTGGCATCAGGATCAGGTTACCCATGTCCTGCACCGGGGCGAAGTAGGTTCCGCTGGCCGCGTCATAGCTGGCGGGATGCCAGTTTCGCGCGCCGGGGGTGCCGGGGAAGATGATCTTTGGCCCTTGTGCCCAGTCAGCCGCTTCGGGGTTGGGGATTGGCTTGCCGGTGGCGGGATCAATCCCCTTGGTCCAGTTCTGCCGGACAATCGGCCTGGCGCTGAGCAGTTTGCCGTCGCGCCGGTCGAGCACGTAGAGGAATCCGTTCTTGGGCGCGTGGAGCACCACCGGGCGATCCTCCCCGGCAACCTTCATCCGGGTCAGGATCATCGGCTGGGTGGCGGTGAAATCCCAGTTGTCGCCGGGGGTCTCCTGATAGTGCCATTTGACCCGGCCAGATTTCGCATCGAGCGCGACCAGGCTCAACGGCCTTCCTCGCGCCAACCACGACTCAATGACAGCCCAGCTCATGTTCGATCTTGCGGCCAACGCGCCCCAGTTGCTTCCGACCGATCGGGTCGGCACGCGAGTTTCGATCCAAGAAAGGGCGAGTTCCGATCGGAACGCGGCCAGCGAGCCTAAGCGGTCGTACATCTGCCGCGGTGCGAGCGCTTCCAAGGCGGCGATTGTCTGCTGGAGGCCCAGCGGGCTTGGGAGACACTTGGCGGCGGCGATCCCCCAAACGTGCAGTAGGTCGCTCTGTAGCGCGCGAGAATAGAGCGACACTACAATGCTCTCGGCATCGGGTCCACTAACGTGAGCGGCAAGTTCAAGCGCCACGGCGAGATGTTGTACTGCGGGGCGCGCCGCAAGCGCTTCGATGCCCGCAAGAACCTGCGTTCGATCGAAAGCAGCAAACGCGTCATAATCGTCGTCGGTGAGGTGCCAGCGGGTCAGGCAATATGCAGTCAGCATGTCGAGGGATTGCGCGACCTCTTGCAAGCTGGGTGCTGCAGGTTCTCGCGGCACCGGGCGCTTGTCTCTCGGTTGCGCCGCAATTCCGTTGTCATCATAAAAGTCATCGAAGAGCAAATACGCAGCCCAACCATGGATGCTGGCGAGGTTGTACCACTCGCGAGGCCGAAGGGCGCGATTCTCTAGACGGTCGGAGCAGTCATGACACATCTCGAACGGCTCGGCAGCTGTACCGCTGTCGATCGAGCGTGCGGCCTGAACTTGGCGGCAAGCCTGACAGATGTTGGCGATGATGCTCAAACGGGGCTCGTCCTGTTTGTCTCGCTCAGAATAGCATAGCGTGCGAGATGCCATGACGCATCTGGCGATGTGACTTCCCTGCACTTGTCGGCAGGCCGGAATCGGGGTCATAGTCTCGTCCTGAGGAAAGAGGGATTCCCTCCGCATGTGTGGTGTCATTCGCATCCGATAGCTGAGTTTCAGCTTCGCGCTTTTTTCGAGCCCGCACGGGCGGTCTGAGCGCGTTCACACGTCCTCCTCTCCCATTTTATCCGGTAACTTCATGGCTTATCTGACGAACAGCGCGGTCAACCGCGTCAATGTGCATTATGCGATTCAGGCGTTTGCGTCGGCGGCGGCCGGGACGTTCTTGCTGGTCTATTTCGTGCGCGCCGGGCTTTCGCTGCCCGGGTCGTTGTTGGCGCTTGCCGCGATCATCTTCGGGCGGTTCGTCTCGCGACCGTTCGTTCTGCCGATTGCGAAGCGGTTTGGTCTCAAGGCGACGTTGATCATCGGGACGTTGCTGCTGGCCTGTCAGTATCCGGTGGCGGCCTATATCGACGGCGTGTCCGTCGGTCTGGTGCTGCGTTGTGTGTTTTCCGCACTTGGCGATGCCTTCTATTGGACGAGCTATCACTCCTACTTTGCCTCGCTCGGCGATAGCGAGCCTCGCGGGCATCAAATCAGCGCGCGGGAGGCGATCGTCGCGCTGATCGGGATTGTCGCGCCGATCGTGGGGACCTGGGGCATGGTTACGCTTGGGGCCGGCGTGACGTTTGCGGCGGCGGGTTTGGTTCAGGCGTTGGCGGTGCTGCCCTTGTTGGCGTTGCCAGCGCTGCGCGTGCGCGCGGAGGCGCCGGGCGCTTTCGTTC
>CALMBN010000207.1 GCA_937860195.1 uncultured Novosphingobium sp. | reverse complement strand
GTGAAGTCTTGCTTTGTTCTCGGCGTAGCTTTGGACAGCATTGTCCACGAACTCGGCCAGGGCGAACCACGGCTCGTAGTTCAGGTAGCGGAGAACAGAAAGGACGCTAACTCCCGGCCTTATGCTGACCTTCGGTGCGGGCATGCGGCTCCCCCCGTGGAGTGGCCCGGAAAAACTCCGTGATTCGGAATCGGCAGGATGACACTAGTGGAATCCGGGCCGAGCTCAACCGGGGCGCGTATCAGAGCAAGGCAAGTTGCTCGTCAAGCTCCCGTGCCCTGCGCTGCGCGCCGGGTCCGCGCCCGTGGCCCGGATGCGCCTTGTGGGCGCCGGTGAGCGGCAGATAGTCGGCCGCGACACGGCGGACACGCTCCGGCGGGGGCGGACGGCCGCGCGATGGCAGAAGGAGCCGGGCGGCCCGGGTCTTTCCATTTCCGCCGAGGAGTTGCCGCAAAATTTGTCTGCCGATGATCTCGGCAAGAAGAGGCGGCACGGCGTTGCCAAGCTGGCGGACCTGCTGGCGCTGGATGATGCCGCTTTTCGCAAGCTGTTCTCCGGCTCTCCGGTTAAACGGATCGGTCGCGACCGGTTCATCCGGAACTGCCTCTATGCTGCCGGAAACAGCGGGGCGGCCGACCTGATCGGGCCGGTCAAAGTGCTGTTTAATGATCCTGAACCCAGCGTGGCCGAGGCCGCCAGATGGGCCTTGGCGGAACTCGCGAACTAACGCCCCAGCAGGTTCCGAGCCTGACTGGCAATCTGCGCCAGCATTGCCGGGGCGACCGGCATCGCGGCCTGGGCCCGGCTGACCATGGCGCGGAACTTGCGGATGGCGGGCGCCTGAGCTTGGGCCCAACGCTCCACCGCCGCCATCGGATCGTCCTTTCGGCCAGCGTGGCGGCGCAGGAAATCGATCCGCATGTGCTGGAAATCGCGGGCCAGGCCATTGACCAGCAGGCGCTCCCACGGATCAGCCGGGCTCATCCGTTCGGCGCATTGCTGGGCCCAGTCCAGCCCCAGGGCCGAACCGATCGCAATGAAGCCGCGGGTCAGGTCAGTCGCGCTTTGCCCGCAATCCCTGGCCAACCGGGCGAGGCCGACCGAGCCGTCAAGATCAAACAGATGGGCCACCGCAGCGGCCAATTTTTCCGGCGCGCCGAGAGCGGTGAAATCGCTCCGCAGCTTGACCGATAGCGCTTTGGCATCGTGCGGCATCAGGTGCTGAGCGGCGTGAGAGAGTTCATTGACCCCTGCGGCCAGATCGGAAATCGCCTTGGCAGGTCCGCTTGCCCCGGCGCTGATCCGCAACAGATCGGCGGCGTGGTTGGCGACGGCCGCAGCGGCGCGGTCAAACAGCGCCAGCCGCGCGGCTTCGGGCATTGGCTCGGTTTCGATTCCGCGCCAGATTTCGGGCAGATCAAACAGCCGCTCGACCGCTATGAACGACCCGGCGACCTGAGCCAGGTCCGCGCCTTCTTCTTCGGCGAGCTCATAGGGGTGGATCAGTCCAAGCCGGTTGACAACGCGATTGGCAAGCTTGGTCGCAATGATTTCACGCCGGAGCCGGTGGCTGGCGATATCCTGCCTGAACTTGCTCCGCATCGGCGCAGGGAAGGCCGCAAACAGATCGGCCTCAAGCGCTGGATCGTCCGGCACCGAAGAGTGCTCCAACGCGTCCTGCAATGCAAGCTTGGTGCTGGACAGGATCACTGCCAGTTCGGGCCGGGTCAGACCCTGGCCATCGGCGGCCCGGCGCAGATAGGTCTCGCTGTCGGCCAGACCCTCGGTCTTGCGATCCAGTTGTCCGCTGGCTTCCAGCGTCTCGATCAGCCGCAGATGCGAGCCTGTTGCCGCTGGCCCGCCGGCTTGCGCAATCGACAGGGCAAGCGCTTGCAGCCGGTTATCCTCGAGCACGATCTCCGAGACCTCATCGGTCATCGAAGCGAGCAGCTTGACCCGCGCGGGCTCTGTCAGCCGCCCTGCACGCTTCGCTGCGGCCATTGCGATCTTGATATTGACCTCGTTGTCAGAGCAATCGACCCCGGCGGAATTATCGATGAAATCGGTGTTGATCCGGCCGCCGTTCAACGCGAATTCGACCCGTCCGGCCTGCGTGGTGCCCAGATTGGCACCTTCGCCGATTACTTTCGCGTGAAGGTCCTTGCCGTCGATCCGCAGCGCATCGTTGCCCGGATCACCGACCTGGACGTTGTTTTCGGCGCTGCTTTTGACATAGGTACCAATCCCGCCGAACCACAACAGATCAACCGGAGCCTTGAGAATCGCCGTAATCAGTCCATCGGGGTCGATCGTTTCCGCTTCGATTCCCAGCGCCGCGCGGACCTCCTTGGACAGCGGTATTTCCTTGGCGCTACGCGGGAACACACCGCCGCCCCTGGAGATCAGCTTCTTGTCGTAGTCATCCCAGCTTGAACGCGGCAGCGCGAACATCCGTGTGCGTTCCTTCCAGGATTTGGCCGCATCGGGATTGGGATCGAGAAAAATGTGGCGGTGATCGAATGCCGCGACCAGTTGGAGCGACTGGCTGAGCAGCATCCCGTTGCCGAACACGTCGCCCGACATATCACCGCAGCCCGCGACCCGGACCGGATCGGCTTGCACGTCAATTCCCATTTCAAGGAAATGCCGCTGGACCGAAAGCCACGCGCCCTTGGCGGTGATCCCCATCGCCTTGTGGTCATAGCCTTTTGAGCCGCCGCTGGCGAAGGCATCATCGAGCCAGAAGGCGTGCTCGGCAGCAATGGCATTGGCGGTATCGGAAAAGGTCGCAGTACCCTTGTCGGCGGCGACCACGAAATAGGGGTCTTCACCGTCGCGGATCGTAACCCCGGCGGGGTGGACAACCTTGCCGTTCACGATGTTGTCCGTGATCGACAGCAAGGTGCGAATGAACAGCTTGTAGCTATCCTTGCCTTCGGTCAGCCACGCATCGCGATCCCGGCCCGGATCGGGCAATTGCTTGGGATAGAACCCACCCTTGGCCCCAGCCGGAACGATCACCGCGTTCTTGACCGTTTGCGCCTTCATCAGCCCAAGCACTTCGGTGCGGAAATCATCGCGCCGGTCGGACCATCTGAGGCCGCCCCGTGCGATCGGGCCCGAGCGCAGGTGAATGCCTTCAACCCGCTGCGAATAGACGAATATCTCGCGCCATGGCAGCGGCTTGGGCAGACCCGGAACCAGCGCGGAATCGAGCTTGAAGGCCAGCGCCGCTTCACCGGCCAGGGCAAAGGCATTGGTCCGCAGCATCGCTTCGACCAGCGTGCGATAAAGCCGCAGCAGACGGTCATCGTTGATCGCCGAAACCAGTGACAGTCCATCGCGGATCGCGCTCTGCGCTGCCATTTCGGCCTTGGCCCGATCGCCCTTGAAAACCGGATCATGGCGCGCGGTGAACAGCGCGATCAGACCTGCTGTAACCGCCGGGGCATGCTGCAAGGCATCAACCGCAGTCGGCACCGAATAATTGAGCCCAGCCTGTCGCAAATACCGATACCAGGCGCGCAGCCAGTTGGCCTCAACCGGCCCCAGCGCCGCCGCCGTGACCAGCCGGTTGAACGGATCGTCCTCGGCGGTTCCGTTGAGCACCGCTGCAACTGCGCCTTCTATTTCTGCCGCACGGCCAAGCAGGTCGGTGCATCCCAGCATCGCGGGCGCGGCCAGCAGGAAATCGTGGATCGTGCCAAGGCGGCCCTCGTCAAGTTCGGTCGGGACATCCTCGATCACTCTGAACCCGAAGTTTTCCAGGGCCGGAACCGCGTCGGACAAGGCAATCGCCCCGCTCCGCTGATAGACTTTGAGCCGCAGCACCCCTGCTCCATCGCCGGGCACACAGTGCAACCGCACATCCCGCTTGGGGCCATGTTCGCCTTCACCAGCGATATGCCGCAGTCGCGCAATATCGCGCGCCGCTTCGATCGCGCCATACTCGCTGCGATAGGCCAGCGGGAACGCCTCGGCAAAACGGTGTGCAATCGCCGCAGCTCGCGAGGGATCGTCGCTTGCGGCAAGCTCGGTCTCGACCGAGTCCGACCAGCCCCGCAGCATCGCTTTCAGTCGGGCATCGAGCGGGGTCGCGTCTGGCAATTTGGCCACTTCGGGCAAATCAAGCATGACCCTGATCAATGCCAGTGGGCCGTCGATCTCGGTGCTCCAGTCGAGCACCGGGGCCTGCGCGGCTTCGACCAGCATCGCTTGAACCTGCAGCCGGGTCGCGGTCGACATTGCATCGCGCGGCACCCAGACAAAAGCATAGAGGTGCCGTTCGAGCGGAGCCGGAAAAAGCGCCAACTTGGGCCTGGGTCGGTCGATCAGGCTCATCGTGGTGGTAACGATCTGCTCGATATCGGCATCGCTGAAACTGACCAGAAGATCGTGCGGCAGGTTGGTCAGGGCATGGACCAGCGCCTTGCCGGCGTGGCCTTGCGGTGAAAAGCCGAACCGCTTGCCCAGATCGGCGAGGTTGGAGCGCAGCCGCGGCACCTGCGTCGGCGAAGCAGCGAGTCCCGCGCTGGTCCACAGGCCAGCATGGACCGACAGCGCGATGACCCGACCTTTTTCGATCACCGGCAAAATAAACAGATCGAGCGGAGCGCGGCGGTGGACCTGGCTGGGATGGTTGGACTTGACCACCAGCGGCACCCGCGCGCCTTTTTGCTGGCCTTCGAACCACTTGAATGCGCGCTCGTAGGAAATCTGGCCGAGCAGCACCTTGGCGCTCTTGCGGCAGATACCCAAGGCTCCGCTCTGGCTGCCGTCGCGCTGACGGATGACATGACCGAGCTGGGTCAGCATCCCGTCCTTGAACCAGCGCAGCAATGCCGCGCCTTCGCTGTCGGAGCAGCCGTCGGCATCCTGCGCCATCTGGACTTGCATCCTGGGCCAGTCCTGCACGGCAGACCGGACATCGGCCAGTGTCGCAACCAGAGCCTGTTCGAGCTGGCGGCGTTGGCGCGCATCGGCGCGGCTGGTTTCGATGTAGATCATCGACTCGCGCTTTTCGCCGGCCGCCTCGCCCGGGACGAAATCGCTGAGCTTGCCCTTGCCATCACGGCGCACCGCCAGCACCGGGTGGATCAACCGGTCGATCGCGAGGCCGTGCGCGGCAATCGTCGCTGCGATCGAATCGACCAGAAACGGCATGTCGTCGTTGATCAGGGCGAGCCGCATGAACCGCTCTCCCGCAGCCCCGGAAATCGATTCGATCACGATGCTGGTCGTACCCGCTTCGCGTTCAGCAGCGGCGGCGACGACAAATTCTGCGGCGCGTTCCAGCCCGCCTTTGGCAAAAGGCATATCCCCGGGGAGCAGTGATCCGGACAGGCGCTGGGCGAGTGCCTTGGCAAGGGCGGCTTTCGAACTCATCGGCAAGGGCTCCTCGGGCGACTTGGCCGCCATTCCTGCGCGTTATTTTATTGCTATCATATGTAGCATTCATGCTTACCCTAGGCGAAAGTAGTCACAGCCGCAACCACCTTGCCCCTAGGGGATTCGGCCTAGGCGAGCGCTTTGGCCGTGATTTCGAGCGAGCGCCGCCGCATTGCGGGATCAAAGGTTGCGCCCGAGACGATGATCTCATCCGCCTGGGTTCGCTCGATGAACCGCGCGATGTCACTGCGGACTTTCTCGGCACCGCCGACCGCGCTGGCCTGCCGCATGTGTTCCAGCATCGCAAGCTGGCCAGGCGGCAAGGTCTGGCGGTAACCCGGCACCGGGGGCTTGAGCCGCCCCGGCGTGCCGCTGCGCAGCGCGACAAAGCTTTGGTCCATCGAACTGCCGAGCAATTCAGCTTCCTCGTCGTCGTCGGCTGCAATCACGGTCATCGCCGCCATCACATGGGGTTGTTCGAGCGCCGCCGAAGGCCGGAACTGCTGGCGATAGAGCGCCAGCGCCTGATCAAGATAGTCCGGCGCGAAGTGCGAGGCAAAAGCGTAGGGCAACCCCAGTGCTGCCGCGAGTCCCGCCCCGAACAGGCTCGAGCCGAGAATCCACAGCTCGACATTCGCGCCGAACCCGGGAGTGGCGCGAACTGGCAGTTCGGGCTCACCGATGAACAGCGCGCGCAGTTCCATCACGTCTTGCGGGAAGTACTCGCTGGCCCGGCCCAGATCCTTGCGCAGCATCTGTGCGATCCGCATGTCCGCCCCCGGCGCGCGGCCCAGCCCCAGGTCGATCCGCCCCGGAAACAGTGCGTCCAAGGTCCCGAACTGCTCGGCAATCACGAACGGGTTGTGGTTGGGCAGCATGATCCCGCCCGCGCCGATCCGGATCGAGGAGGTGGCGTTGCCGATGTGCGCGAGCGCCACTGAAGTCGCACCCCCGGCGACCCCGTCCATCGCGTGATGCTCGGCCACCCAGAACCGATGATAGCCCGCCGCTTCGGCACAGGCCGCCAGGGCAGCGCAATCGCGGAGCGCTTCGCCCGCCGTGCCGCCTTCGCGAACGGGGACCAGATCGAGGACGGAAAGCCGGGTCACTTCTCCGATGGTGCGGCGGAAACACCCAGTTGGTCAAGATAACCTTGCGCAGTCCGGGCCGCAGGACTGCCCGGAGCTGCCTTGATCACCGAAAGCCAGGACTTGCGCGCAGCGTCGTCATGACCTGAAAGCACCGCGATTACGCCCGCCTCGAGCCCCACTTCAGGATCGACCGGCATCAGTTCAGCCGCGCGTTCGATCTGTTGCTGCGCGTCCGCCAGTTTGCCCCGACGGCGCGAGAGCGTGGCGGAGAGCAGCCAGGCCTGATGGTTTTCGGGGGCGAACGTGCGGGCCTCGGTCAAGGCCGCAGCAGCCTCGTCATTGCGGCCCAAATCCACCAGTGCCCGCGCCCGGTCAACTTCGATCCCGCCGCGCAGGTTTTGATCGGTTCCGCCCGCAGTATCGCCCCGGGCCAGATCGAGCGCGGCCAGCGCCGCCGCCGGATCACCGCCTGCCAGATACGAATTGCCCGCCAAGGCCCCGAGCCGGGCGCGTTCGACGAGCGCCTCGTGCTGTCGGACGTGGTCGAGGTCTACGAGAGCGTGCTCGACTTCGCGGATCTCCGGATCCTGAACACCGCCGCGCTCACCTCGACCCTGTCCGGCAAGCTGTCCCTGAAGTTGTCGCACAGCTTGATCTTCGACAATGTGCCCGTCGAAGGATTCGAGCCGTTGGACCAGACGTCGATGGTAACCTTGGTCGCCTCTCTCCTGTGAGCAGATGATGGAAGGATTGAGATATCGCCGCGTTCTCCTCAAGCTTTCGGGCGCCGCGATGGGAGGCGGCG
>CALMBN010000206.1 GCA_937860195.1 uncultured Novosphingobium sp. | reverse complement strand
TTAAATAAATAGCTGTCATCCCCGCGAAAGCGGGGACCCAAAGCTTGGCGCAAACTGGGTCCCCGCTTTCGCGGGGATGACATCAAGGGAAATCGAAACGCATGAGCATTTTCGTCAACAAGCACACCAAGGTCATCACCCAGGGGATGACCGGTGCCACCGGCACTTTCCACACCGAACAGGCGCTGGCCTATGGCACCCAGATGGTTGCAGGGGTAACTCCAGGCAAGGGCGGGCAGACCCACGTCGGGCTACCGCAGTTCGATAGCGTCGCCGAGGCCAAGGCCGCGACCGGCGCGACTGCCAGCTGCATCTACGTTCCGCCCCCGGGTGCGGCCGATGCGATCCTTGAGGCGATCGATGCCGGGATTGAACTGATTGTCTGCATCACCGAGGGCATTCCGGTGCTCGATATGGTCCGGGTCAAGCGCGCGCTGAGCGGCACCGGGAGCCGCCTGATCGGCCCCAACTGCCCCGGCGTGCTGACCCCGAACGAATGCAAGATCGGGATCATGCCCGGTTCGATTTTCAAAGCCGGTTCGGTTGGCGTGGTTTCGCGCTCCGGCACCCTCACCTATGAAGCCGTGTTCCAGACCAGCCAGATCGGTCTTGGCCAGACCACTGCGGTCGGGATCGGCGGCGATCCCGTCAACGGGACCAACTTCATCGATATGCTCGAGCTGTTCCTGGCTGACGACGCGACCAGGTCGATCATCATGATCGGTGAAATTGGCGGCAGCGCCGAAGAAGAAGCCGCGCAGTTCATCGCGGATGAGGCGAAGCGCGGGCGCAAAAAGCCGATGGTCGGATTCATCGCCGGGCTCACCGCGCCTCCGGGCCGCCGGATGGGTCACGCTGGCGCGATCGTTTCGGGCGGTCAAGGCGGCGCGGAAGACAAGATCGCTGCGATGCAGGCGGCCGGGATCCGCGTTTCGCCTTCGCCCAGCGAGCTGGGCGTGACGCTCGATGCACTGCTGAAAGAACTGGTTTGACCTAGGTAATGCCCCTCCCCGGTGGGGAGGGGTTGGAGTGGGGGTTCCGCGCTATCGTGGTCGCCCACTCCGCTGCGACGAGGCAGCATGCTGCCAAGTCTCACTGCCCCTCCCCGCCGGAGAGGGGGAACTGGAATGAACACCATGGGCAACGAAAGCCACGATTTCCTCCCCGACGACCCGCAACCCGGCCCCAGCTGGGGCAAGCCGGACTGGCGCAGCGCGGGCGATGACCTGACCCAGGCGCTCGATCCCACGCAGATGCAGATTGCGATCAAGGCAGCATCGGCCAAAGGCGCAGCTCCGCTGGATGGGCGTGCCATCGAGGAAGCAGCGGCGGATTCGATCCGGGCAATGATGCTGGTCCGGACCTACCGGGTGCGCGGACACCTGGGTGCAGACCTCGATCCGCTTGGCCTTGCCAAGCAGGAGCTGCCAGCCGATCTTTCGCCTGAATATCACGGCTTCACTGGCGCAGCTCAAGACCGGAAGGTTTATCTTGGCGGCACGCTTGGGCTTGAATGGGCCACGGTGCGCGAACTGGTTGATATCCTGAAGCGCAATTACTGCGGGCATGTCGGCTTTGAATACATGCACATCAACGATGTCGAGGAACGCCGGTTCATTCAGGAGCGGATTGAGGGCGGGGACAAATCGATCGATTTTACCCCCGAAGGCAAAAAGGCGATCCTCCAGGCCGTGGTCCGGGGCGAACAATACGAGAAGTTCCTGGGACGCAAGTATGTCGGCACCAAGCGGTTCGGGCTCGATGGCGGGGAAGCGATGATTCCGGCGCTTGAGGCGGTGATCAAATACGGCGGTTCACGCGGGATCAAGGAAATCGTCTATGGCATGGCCCACCGTGGCCGCCTCAACGTGCTCGCGAATGTCATGGCCAAGCCCTATCGGGTGATTTTCCACGAATTTTCAGGCGGCACTGCCAACCCGCAAGATGTCGGCGGATCGGGTGACGTCAAATATCACCTTGGCACCAGCACCGACCGTGAGTTCGATGGGATCAAGGTGCATATGAGCCTGGTTCCCAACCCAAGCCATCTTGAAACCGTCGATCCGATCGTGCTGGGCAAGGTCCGCGCCCAGCAGGCCTTTCGTGATGATATCGGCAAGGGCAAGCACAAGCAGGTGCTGCCCGTACTGTTCCACGGCGATGCGGCCTTCGCGGG
>CALMBN010000205.1 GCA_937860195.1 uncultured Novosphingobium sp. | reverse complement strand
TCCCACGGCGATTTATTTCATCGCACTGCCGTTGTTGCTGGTCGGGCTGGCCATGGCGCTTCCCGCTGGAAAACCGCGTGTTTGTGCCACTATTGCGGCTTGCATAGCGGTGATCAGTGTCATGCTTCCGCTCGGCCATTTTGTCATGCAAGGGGTCGGAGCCAGCATGCCTTATGCCGTCGTCCTGCTGTTGGGATTGGCGGTGCTGGCCATGTTGCCGCTGTGGCAGGCCATCGACCGTCGCCGGGCCAGGCTTATTGCGGGCTCGGCTGTCGGGTTGGCGCTGGCGCTGGCGCTTTGGGTTCTGATGGATGCGCCGGCGGACACTGTGGCAGTGTATGCTGACACCAAGCATTGAAATAGAGCCGGCCGGCTCGTCAGATTTGGATGGATAGTTCTTCTGCCCAACACCCGTATTCCGAATTCTTGCAGACCGTCAGGGTCCAAAAAAGGCAAAATCGTTGGCAAACGCGGTCTGCTCGCCCCATATCGCGGTTATGACAGATTTTGACTATGACTTGTTCGTAATCGGGGCCGGATCGGGCGGGGTCAGGGCATCACGGATTGCCGCCAGCCACGGCGCCCGGGTTGCTGTGGCAGAGGAGTTCCGGGTTGGCGGGACATGCGTTATCCGGGGCTGTGTCCCCAAAAAGCTCCTGGTTTATGGCTCGCATTTCGCAGAGGATCTGGCGGATGCCCGGCGTTTCGGCTGGGATACCAGCGGCGCGACGTTTGATTGGGCCGTGCTGAGGGATAATGTCGCTGAAGAAGTTGACCGGCTCGAAGGCCTTTATGGCCAGACGCTTGGCAACGCCAAAGTCGAAGTGATTCGCGAACGGGCTACTGTCGCTGGAACCAACACCGTGCGGCTTGCCAGTGGCCATGAAGTCACCGCAGGCCACATCCTGATCGCAACCGGAGCTTGGCCGGGCATACCCGACATTCCGGGCGGGGAGTTGGGGATAACCTCGAACGAAGTGTTCGGCCTGCCTGCGCTGCCCAGGCGCGCAGTGATCGCCGGCGCGGGCTATATCGCCAACGAATTTGCCGGGATCTTCAACGAACTGGGTGTCGAGGTTACTCTGGCGACCCGCGGCAACAAGGTGCTGCGGTCCTACGATCAGGAGATTGTCGGCAAACTGCTCGACATCAGTCGTCACAAGGGCATCGATGTCCGACTGAACTTTCCGTTTTGCGGGATCACTCGGCAAGTTGACGGCAGCCTGCTGGTCGATGGCGGTGATGCCGGTCAGATCGAGACCGACCTGGTGCTCTGGGCGATCGGCCGCGTGCCAAACACCATGGGGCTGGGTCTGGAAAACGTCGGGGTAAAGCTGGATATGGACGGCGCGGTCATCGTCGACGAATACAACCGCAGCAATTTGCCCAGCATCCACGCAGTTGGCGATGTTACCAACCGTGTCCAGCTCACGCCGGTGGCAATCCGCGAGGGCCACGCGTTTGCCGACACCGTATTTGGCGGCAAGCCGCGAACGATTGACTATGCTGCGATCCCGACGGCGGTATTCAGCAATCCGCCAATTGCTGGAATCGGCCCGACCGAGGACGAGGCGCGGGTGCTATTTCCAGCGCTTCAGGTTTTTCGCAGTGATTTCCGGGCAATGAAAAATGTGCTGGCCGGCCGGCCCGAACGAGCGCTTTACAAGATGCTTGTCGATGGGGCGACTGATCGGGTCGTTGGCCTGCACATGATCGGTCCGGACAGCGCTGAAATTCTGCAAGCTGCCGCGATCGCAGTGAAGGCTGGCCTCACCAAGACTCAGTTCGACGATACTGTTGCGTTGCATCCCAGCATGGCCGAAGAATTGGTGCTGATGCGTTAGGCGGTCCGCAGACCTCACGCCTTTGGCGCATCAATCAACCTTACTGATCCAGGAAGCTCCGCATCTTGCGCGACCTTGACGGGTGCTTGAGTTTGCGCAGCGCCTTGGCTTCGATCTGGCGGATCCGTTCGCGGGTGACGCTGAACTGCTGGCCGACTTCTTCGAGCGTGTGATCGGTGTTCATCCCGATCCCGAACCGCATCCGCAGCACGCGTTCTTCGCGCGGGGTCAGGCTGGCCAGCACGCGGGTGACGGTTTCCTTAAGGTTGGCCTGAATCGCCGCATCGACCGGGATCACCGCATTCTTGTCCTCGATGAAATCGCCCAGGTGGCTGTCTTCTTCGTCGTTTCAAGGCTGATCGGCTCCTTGGCGATCTTCATCACCTTGCGGACCTTTTCGAGCGGCATTGACAGGCGCTCGGCCATTTCCTCCGGCGTGGGCTCGCGGCCCTGCTCGTGGAGGAACTGGCGTGATGTCCGGACCAGCTTGTTGATCGTTTCGATCATGTGAACCGGAATACGGATCGTGCGGGCTTGATCGGCGATCGAGCGGGTGATTGC
>CALMBN010000204.1 GCA_937860195.1 uncultured Novosphingobium sp. | reverse complement strand
AGTGCTTTCGCTTTGGCGTTGCGGGTGGCAATGTTGTCAAACTGGTTGGCCCAGATTGCGCCCTCAGTCTCCTCGGCCAACCGCCGTGACGTGTGGACGAAGTGGCCGGGATTTGAGAACGGCGCGGCCGGGACCAGCACCAGTTCGGCCCGCAGCGCGCGGAGCGTGTCCATCTTTTCGCGGCTCTGCGTCTCGGGCATCACGATCACGGTCTTGTAACCCAGCGCATTGGCGACCAGTGCGAGGCCAATCCCGGTGTTCCCGGCGGTACCTTCAACGATCGTTCCGCCGGGCTTTAGCAGCCCGCTCGCCTCGGCATCGCGGACGATCCACAACGCCGCGCGGTCCTTGACTGACGCGCCGGGATTGGCAAATTCACACTTTCCCCAGATCTCGCAGCCCGCCGCCTCGCTCGGCCCTTTCAGCAGGACCAGGGGAGTGTTGCCGATCAGATCGAGCGTATCGGTTCTGGCAGAAGGTGCAGTCATGGCGGCAGAGGTAGGTTCAAGAGGACCGCGAGGCAACGGATTTGCGCTTGCCCCCTCGAAACCTAGTCTTCCGGCGCGATGGTGACTTTCAGACCGTCAAGTTCGCCCGTGATTTCAATCTGGCACCCCAGCCGCGAATTCTCGGTGCGGTGATCGGTCGAATCGAGCAGGTCGTTCTCGTCCTCGCTCAGCGGGTTAACCTTGCCGGCAAAAGCCGGATCAACATAGACATGGCAGGTTGCGCAGGAGCAGCACCCGCCACACAGCGCAAGCAACTCATCAAACCCGTTGTCGCGGATCGCTTCCATCACCGAGACGCCGACGCTGGCTTCGACTGCGGTTTCTACACCGGCCCGGTTGACCACAACTAGCTTGGGCATATCGTTTGATCCTTGTGTCTGCCGCCCTATCGGCGCTTTGGCGGGGCTGCTAACCACTCGGCCAGAATTTGGCAAGCGGGACGAAAAATGGGCCTCAGCGCGAAGCAGATCAAGACGGGCCTCGATGCGGTGGCCAAGCTGGAACCAAAGTTTGGCCTTGCCCTGAAGCAAGCAGGCTATCCCGAGCCACGCATCCGCGAGCGCGGCTACGGCACCTTGATGCGGACCATCGTTGGCCAGCAGGTCAGCGTGGCTGCGGCGGCATCGATGTGGCGCAAGTTTGAAGCCCATGTTGGCGAGGAGCTGGCCCCGGAACGCGTGCTCGAATCCGATTTCGATCAGCTGCGGGCCTGTGGGCTTTCCCGCCAGAAGCAGGGTTACATGCGGTCGTTATGCGAACTTGTGGTCAGTGGCGGGCTGGATTTTGACAACCTGCCCAAGGATGATGAGGAAGCGATAGCGCAGCTGACCCTGATCAAGGGAATCGGGCGTTGGTCAGCCGAAATCTACCTGCTGTTTGCCGAAGGGCGCGGCGATATCTGGCCTGCCGGGGACCTGGCGGTTCAGGCGGGCCTGCACAAGCTGCTCGATCTGCCCGAACGCCCCAGCGAAAAAGCTACCCGCGACATGGCGGAAAAATGGCGACCCCATCGCGGTGCCACGGCGATCTTCACCTGGCATTGCTATAACAACCCGGCGCTGTAGGAATTGCTGACAACAATGTCAGTTTGATTCGCAGGAGAGGCCCGTCATGGCGCACAAGACTATCTTCATCACCGGCGGCGCAAGCGGCATTGGCCGGGCGGTGGCGGTGAAGTTCGGCTCTGAAGGCTGGTTCGTCGGTCTGGCCGATGTCAACGAGGCCGGCATGCGCGAAACCGCTGACCTCGGGCCTGCACCGAAAC
>CALMBN010000203.1 GCA_937860195.1 uncultured Novosphingobium sp. | reverse complement strand
GAAGCTCCATTTCCTGCCCGAATCAAATATATTCCATGTGTCGATCCGCAATTCGTTCGGGATCCTGAGCGCCAATCGCATAGCGGGATTTATTCGCGAGAACGGGATCGAGATCGTGCACGCCCACGTAGCCCACTGCGCGGACTGCCAGGCGGAGCGCGCGTCACTCCAGCTCGTGGCCAGCTCCCGCCCGCCGGTCGAGCCGTTTCGCGACCCCGTCACCGCTCACCTGATCGGGCGGGTTCGTGCCGTGATCACGCGCGTGGCCCCCTCGCTGCTCTGGCTCTGCTCGTCGTCGCTGAGCGCATTCCAAGGGGCGGCGCGCGCTGCGCGTGAGGCCACCGGCACCGAGGTGACGCGGATCCGCGGCTTCCTGACCCGGCTCGGCGTGCTGGCGGCAGAACGCGGGTTCGGGCTCCAGCTGCTCCGCGCGATCAGCCACCTGATCTGGTCGGGCGAGGTCGATGGCTGGCACGAGGGCGACCATCTGGCCCGCGCCGTGGCAAGCGCCGGGGGCGACCTGGCAGAGCTGGACGCGGTGCAAGCGGCTGAGGCCGAGCGGCTCGATGGGGCCATCAGGCAGAACGAAGCCGACCAGCGGCTGGGCGGGCATTACGGCGTGCCGCTGATGGTTTACGATGGCGAGCCGTTCTTCGGGCAGGACCGCTATGATCAGCTGCTGTGGCGGATGCAGCAGCGGGGGATGGCGCGGCGAATCTAGGCTCGCCGTTTTGGCGCCTTGGTAAAACTCCACCCATCCGGCATCACTCTCGCCACCAGGCCGCCGATCGAGGCGGGTTGGCGGGCCAGCAGGCTCTCGAACAATCGGGCCACTGCGCTGCCTCTGGGCGCTTCGCCGTCCAGTTCGGTCACGATTCGCGCCAGCACGCGCAGGGCGACCGCGCGGGGGGCCGAGGGGCGATAGGAGTAGCCCAGCAATTCCTTGGTGACGCATTCGGCCCACTCGCGCGCGGCAGCCCAATCGAGCGCAGCGTCGGCATCGGCGAGGTGCGCGGCGCTTTGGGCGAGAGCGGAGGCATCGAGCCAGTCCACTCCGGCCAGAGCCTTGCGAAGCCGCGCGCGGTCAAAGCGGTCGTCGGTGTTGGAGGGGTCTTGCACGGCCTTCAGTCCAGACGCCACCTGCGCCAGTTCCGAGCGTCGCCATCCCAGCACCGGACGCAGCAGCGGCAACTTGGTACCGGGCACCAGCCCTTTGGCGCGCACCCCGGCCAGCCCTGCTACGCCGCTGCCCCGGCCCAGTCGCAGCAGCAACGTTTCTGCCTGATCGTCGGCGTGATGAGCTGTGGCGAGAGCGGCCAAGCGCTCGGCCTCCATCCATCTGGCCAGAGCAGCGTAACGGGCAGCGCGGGCTTCGGCCTGAACATTCCCCGCAGCCACTTTGACTTGCAGGATTGCGTGGGGAACAGCGAGCTTTGCGCAGACTTCGCCGACGAACGCTGCCTCATCCGCACTTTCAGCCCGCAGCCTGTGGTCAACCGTTGCCGCTGCGACCCTGCCGGGCAGTGCAGCCTGGGCGATAAGCAGCAAGGCCAGGCTGTCCGGCCCGCCCGAAACCGCCACACCCAGCCGCCCATCGCCGCGCCACAGGGTCGCCAGATCGGCGGCAAAGCGCGCGGTCAGGGCTGGGTCAGGTGGCGGCAAGGCTCCGGTCATTGCGCGGCATCAGGTCGGGCACTTCAGCCCGCCCTTGGTGGCGTTATATTGCGCCAACAGTCGTCCGGCGGCTTCCTGGGGATACTTGGCCTCGAACTGATCAAGCGCGACGCAGGCGCGACCCGCATCGTTCAGCCGGCGCATCGATTCAGCCAGCAGCAGCAGGCTGTCGGGCGCACGATCGCCCTTTTCGTCGGCCTTGAAGTTCTGCAGGAACCAGCTCGCCGCCTCACGCGGGTTACCCTCATCCAGATAGGTCCGACCGAGCAGATTGCGGGCAAAGGAAACTCTGGCGTGCTTGGGATGCTTGTTCAGGAACAGCTTCAACTGTTGCTGAGCCTCGGGATAGAACTTCGCTTCCCACAGCCGGAAGCCATAGGAGTATTCATCATCCCCGGCGTCGGCAGTCTGCGGTTTGGCGACCGCACGCACTGCCGCGATCCGCTTGGCCGAAGGATCGGCTGGCTTGGCAGTGACAGGAGCGGCGGGCTTCGGGGCTGGCGTTACGACCGGTTTCGGCGCAGGCGCAGTCGAAGCGCCACCTGACATTGCCGCGAGATTGTCACCAGTGGAAGTTCCAGCCGTTGCCGGAGCCGGATTGCTTTTGGCCGCTTCCAGCGCCGTCAATCGTGCTTCCAGCTTGTCGATCCGGTTGCGGTCTTCTTCGACCAGCGCGGTCAGCCTGGAGACGTGCCCTTCCAGCGAGTCCATCCGGGTCAGCATGTCAGCGCTGGGGGTAGTCGCAGGGGTGCCGGTGGGGGTGGTGCCAGTCTGGTTTGGCTGCAACTGCGGGAAAAACCGCCCATCACCGCCGGGAAATACGACCCGCTGCAAGGCCGAAACTTCGGATTCAAGCTTGCGCAGCCGTGCGTCCAGATTTGGATCAGCCGCGCTTTGCGCCAGCGCCGGGGCGGCAAGCGCCAGGGTCAGCACAACCAGCAAAGGCTTGTTCAGGGTCAGTCGCTTCATCAGGGGTTCCATGCCAAGGATCGATTTTGCGCCCATGCGCCAGTTCGTCCGAACTGGCGATGAACCAATGGGCCGGGTCTAGACGGGGAAAACCGGGCCTGTCGAGCCGACGATCAGCACTATCCGCAATCTAGCTTGCGCTGGGGGTTGGTGCCGGTGGCACAACGGCCGGTGCCGCCAGGGCTTCGACCGGCTGCGCGGCGACCGGTGCATCGCGGATTGCCTGGACCGGACGCGGATCCCGCTGGCGGAGCGCTGGCGAACTGCGGGTCTGTGCCGATGCTGCCTGGTTGGGTGATGCGGGGGCAGCCGCCGCAGCGCCGCGGGCCTGAAGTGCTGCGGCTGTCACTGGAATATCCTTGATCAGTTGCTGCGATTCCGAGAGTTTGGCCACGGACTGCCCGCCAATCGTGATCGACAATGCGTCAGGCCGGGCGGTCGAAATACGCACGTCGACCTGATCAGCCGGAACGGTCCAGCTCTCGCCTTGCGCCAGTTCTTTCTGGAACAGCTGATTGCCGTTCGCGTCGGTAAATTTGACCCAGACTTTTGGCTCAGTCGACGTGAACACCACCGGGCCACCAGGCTGGGCAGCAGGTGCATCGGGAGTCGCAGTAACGACGGGCGCTGAGGGTTCGTCGACGCTTGTCGAGGGCAGCGACATCCCCGGGAAAAACATCGCACGCGCCGCAAAGTACGCACCCGCAAGCACGCCCAGTATGCCCAGCACCGCCAGCCAGACAAGCTTGCCGCTGGGCACGCGGGCCGGATCGCCAGGCTCAAAGGTTTGCACCAGTCGGCGCGTGTCGGCGGGCTCCAGATTGGCCAGTTCGTCACGCACAGCATTGACGATCTCGTCCTGATCAAGACCGAGCGCTTTGGCGTAAGTCCGCGAAAAGCCGACTGCATAGGGCCGTGCGGGCAAGGCAGCAAAATCATTGCCTTCGATAGCCGCAAGGTGGCGTTCGGGAATCCGGGTCAGTCCGGCGATCTGACTGCGGCTCAGTCCCGCTGCTTCGCGCGCGCGCAAAAGCCGTGCACCAACACTTTCCAGAGGCAACAGGGCCTCCGCTACGTCCTCGTCCGCCATTTGGACCCCAATCGGTTGCAACCCGGTTTTCCGGCTGGGCAGAACCATCGCGCTTTGCAGGTCTAAGTCAACGGAAAAGCCGGGTTCCCGGCGGCGGAATCGGCAGGGTGAGCCGGATTCGTGTCAGATGGGTGCAAGCTCGGTCAATCGACCTCAATTTCGCGAATCGCCGCCCACTGCGACAGGTTTTCGCGCAAGCTGGCGGGCGGAGACAACAGCCAGTCGTTCATCGCCGCGCCAAGCTCGGCCAGATCGACTTTGCGGACCAGTTCCTTGATCGGGCCGACCGCAGCCGGAGTGATCGACAAGCGCCGGATCCCGATGCCGAGCAGAGCCAGCGCCTCAAGCCGCCGTCCGCCCATTTCACCGCAGACCGTCACATCGATGGGGTGCCCGATCAGCGAAGTCTGGACCCGTTTGAGAAATCGCATGATCGAAACCGAGAGCCAGTCATAGCGCTCGGCCAGTTTCGGGTTGGACCGGTCGGCCGCAAACAGGAACTGGGTGAGATCATTGGTGCCGATCGACAGGAAGGAAAGGTTGGGCGCCAGAATATCGAGCGTTTCGGCGAGAGCCGGCACTTCGAGCATCGCGCCATAGCGGATTGCCTCGGGCAACAGCTTCTTCTGGCCTTTCAGATACCGCCGCTGGCTTTCGAAGACCTCTTTGGCGGCATCGAACTCCCACGGTTCGGAAACCATCGGGAACATCACGTTGAGCGTCCGTCCGGCTGCGGCCTCGAGCAACGAGCGGGCCTGAACCTTGAGCAGGCCCTCACGGTCGAGCGCGACACGCAAGGCGCGCCAGCCCATCGCAGGATTTTCCTCATGCTCGCCGTCGTTGTGGCGCAGATAGGGCAGCACCTTGTCTCCGCCGATATCGACTGTGCGGAACACCACCGGCTTGTCCCCGGCAATATCGAGCACATCGCGATAGAGCCTCGTCTGGCGCTCACGCGCGGGCAGCGTGGCAGAGACCAGGAACTGGAACTCGGTCCGGAACAACCCAACCCCGTCTGCCCCGGCCAGCGCGAGGTTGGGCATATCATCGCGCAGGCCCGCGTTCATCATGACGGTTATTCGGGTTCCGTCCCGCGTGAACGGTTCAACATCGCGCAACGCGGCATAGGCGACAGCGCGCTGCTTGGTCTTGGCAAACCGGCCATCGAAAGCTTCGACCATTGCGTCGTTCGGCCGGACGATGACTTCGCCCCTTTCGGCATCGAGCAGCAGCAGATCGCCATCCCGCACCGCCCCGCGCAGACCGCGGGTCCGGCCTAAAACCGGAACCCCCATCGCCCGCGCTACAATCACGACGTGGGCAGTTAGCGAGCCTTCTTCGAGCACGACACCTTTCAGCCGCCGCTTGTCATATTCAAGCAATTCGGCCGGACCCAGATTGCGGGCGATCAGGATCGTGTCGCTGCGCAACCCCTGGCTGGCGGCGGTGCCCATCTGGCCCGAAACGATCCGCAGCAGCCGGTTGGAGAGATCTTCAAGATCGTGCATCCGGTCGGCCAGCAAGGGATCGTCGATCTGGCGCATCCGCATCCGGGTGCGTTGCTGGACCCGCTCGATTGCTGCTTCGGCAGTCAGGCCGGAATCGATCGCTTCGATGATCCGGCGGCTCCAGCCTTCGTCATAGGCGAACATCTTGTAGGTCTCGAGCACTTCCTCGTGCTCTCCACCAACGCCGAACTCAGCCTGCGCCTGCATCCGTTCGATCTGTTCGCGCATCTTGTCGAAAGCGAGGTAGACCCGTTGCAGCTCGGCATCGCGGTCCTCGGCCATGACGTGTTCGATGGTGATCCGCGGCTGGTGATAGACAGCATGGCCCGTCGCCAGCCCCTTGACCAGCGAGAGCCCGGCCAGCCGCACCGGCCCGGTCTGCTGCGGACCGAGCGCAACGGCCTCATCATCGACCAGGCCCGCATTTGAGATCAGTTCGGAAAGGACCATCGCCACGGTCTGCAAGGCCTCGATCTCTACCTCTTCATAGCGGCGTGGATCGGCGTGCTGGACGCACAGCACCCCCACCGCCCGCTCGCGCCGGACAATCGGCACGCCGGCAAAGGAATGGAATTTCTCCTCACCGGTTTCGGGGCGATACGAAAAGTCCGGGTGGGCGGTGGCTTCGGCAAGGTTCAGGGTTTCGATATCTTCGGCAATCGTCCCGACCAGCCCTTCGCCGACCCCCATCCGGGTGACGTGGACCGCCTCTTGCGCCAGACCTTTGGTGGCGAAGAGTTCCAGCATCCCTTCGCGCAGCAGGTAGATCGAGCAAACCTCGCTATCGAGACTTTCGCCGATCGTCTCGACCACGGTGTTGAGCTTGGCCTGGGCATGGCTGCGCGAAGCCATCACTTCATGAAGGCTTGTCAGGATCGTGCGGGCGGCAGTGACGGCGCTGGTGACGGGCATGGCCGTAGCCTAACCCATCGCAAGGCCCAAGGGAACGTGCGTCGACCGGACTGCAAACGAATTTAACGAGGATATCATCGGATGTTTGCAGCTGGGCCGATCATCTTCACCCAGGAACAGCCGCGGCGCTAGAAATGCGCGAGTTCTTCCTTGATCCGCAGCTTTCGCTTCTTGAGTGACTGGACAATCGCGCGGTCAGGCGAGGGGCGGCTCAGTTCACTTTCAATCTGGCGTTCAAGGCCTGTGTGTTTGAGCTGCAGTGCGCTGACATGCGATTGTTCCATCGGGGATTCTCCTTGTGTTAGCCCCCAGGGCTGCAAAGGACTTCGCCGGTTTCGACTCAACGACCGGCGAGTCTGTGCAATTGTCATTGAAACATATTAAGCTTACCTTGCGAAGCGCCGATTTGATGTCCTGCGGTGGGCCGCCAAGACGATGCGACGAACCGGCCAGTGGAGACGACCTGCGTGAACGAAGAAGAGCTGAAGAAGCGGCTGGAAATGCTCAAGGTCGAACACCGGGACCTTGATGCCGCGATTGACGCGCTGACCATGGCTGGCGCGCAGGACCAGCTCCAGATCGCCCGGCTCAAAAAGCGCAAACTCAGGATCAGAGACCAGATCGCGATGGTCGAGGACTATCTCATTCCGGATATCATCGCGTAATTTACAGGGTTTGGTCGGACCATTCGGGTTTCCGTCTTGCGCCAATTAATCGTTCGGTTAAACTCTTCGCAACGCGGCCCGGCCGCAGCAGGAGAGCGAATTCGCGATGCATCCCTCGATTCACGCCAGAACCCAACCGAACCGACCCGCGATCATCATGGCGGCGAGCGGCGAGACGATCACCTTTGCCGAACTTGATGCCCGTTCGAATCAGGTTGCCCAACTGCTCCGTTCACGCGGAATCGGAGTGGGCGATACCGTCGCATTGTGCCTGGAAAACCACCCGTGGTTCTTCTGCCTGACCTGGGGGTTCCAGCGCGCGGGCGTGCACTATGTCGGCATTTCGAGCCGCCTGACCGCTCCAGAGATTGCCTATATTCTGGAAGATAGCGGGGCCAAGCTGCTGTTCGGCTCGGCCTACCTCGCACCAACCCTGGATGAAGTGGCCAGGTTGTCGCCGGATGTTCCCCAGCTTCGGCTGGACACACCGGGCGCGCTTTCAGCCGAAGCTGCGCTGTCGGCGATGCCCGCAACCCCGGTGGCCGACGAGCGCGCCGGGGTCGACATGCTCTATTCAAGCGGGACCACCGGGCGGCCCAAGGGAGTCAAGTTCCCGCTGCCCGACGATCCCGACATCGCCCAGAACAATGTCCTCGTCCAGCTGGCGATGGCGGCCTACGGGATCAATGAGCACGCGGTCTACCTCAGCCCGGCCCCGCTTTATCACGCCGCACCGCTGCGGTGGTCGATGACCGTCCACAAGATCGGCGGCACTGTGGTGGTGATGGAACGCTTCGATCCCGAGGCCGCGCTGGCGACGATCGAAAAGTACCGGATCACCGACAGCCAGTTTGTCCCGACTCATTTCGTGCGGATGCTCAAGCTGCCCGAGGAGACCCGGGCGAAGTACGACGTTTCCAGCCTCAAATGCGCGATCCACGCCGCCGCGCCGATCCCGGTTCCGGTCAAGCGCGCGATGATCGAGTGGTGGGGCCCGGTGCTGTTCGAGTACTACGCCGGAACCGAGGGCAACGGATCGACCTTCATCACCAGCCAGGACTGGCTCGAACATCCC
>CALMBN010000202.1 GCA_937860195.1 uncultured Novosphingobium sp. | reverse complement strand
CGTCTGTTTCTGGCGATCAACGGGCACAAGTTGAAGTTCACCGCAGAAGACGCGATCAAGATGATGCTGGCGCTGGCGGCGGGTGAACTGACCGAGCAATCGGTCACTGATTGGCTTCGTGAGCGCTTAACCTAACCCCGCGCCAGCGGCGCACACACCGCCTTGAGCCACGCCAGCGCCTCGCCCTCCAGCTGCGGGGCCAGCACCTCGGCAACCCGCGCGTGGTAATCGTCCCACCATTTGAGTTCATCCCGCGTCAGCAACGCGGTTTCCACCAAGGTCTTGTCGATCGGTGCCCAGGTCAGGTTTTCAAAGCCGAGGTATTCGCCTTCGGCCCCGGCAATCTCGCGGCGTTCGACCAGCACAAGGTTCTCAATCCGGATCCCGAATTCACCCGCTTTGTAATAGCCCGGCTCGTTGGAGAGGATCATGCCGGCGAGCAGTTCCTGCCCGGTTCCGGCCTGACCACCCTGGGCCTTGGCGATCCGCTGAGGACCTTCGTGGACCGAGAGGAAACTGCCGACCCCGTGCCCGGTGCCGTGGGCGTAATCGACCCCTGCCTGCCACAAGGCATAGCGCGCAATCGTATCGAGCTGGCCGCCGACAGTCCCAGCTGGAAACACCGCCAGGGCCAGCGCGATGTGGCCCTTAAGGACGCGGGTGAAGCGATCCCTGTGCTCGGCCGTGGGCTGACCCGGCCCGACCCAGACAGTGCGGGTGATATCGGTGGTGCCATCGGGATACTGCCCGCCCGAATCGACCAGATAGACCGAGTTTGGGGCGATACTGATGTTGGAGGCCTCATCGACCCGGTAGTGCGGGCTGGCGGCATGGGGGCCGGCAGCAGAGATGGTGTCGAAAGACAGATCGCGCAGCAGCGAGCTTTCATCGCGGAACGCGCGGAGTTTCGCCGCTGCCGACAGTTCGGTCTCACCGCCCTTGGGGGCTTCGATGCTCAACCAGTGGAGGAACCTGGCGATCGCCGCCCCGTCGCGGGCCTGGGCAGAACGCTGGCCAGCCTGCTCGGCGGGGTTCTTTTGCGCTTTGGCAAGGACGGTCGGATCGGTCAGCGAGACAACCTTGGCCCCGGCACCTTCGAGCACTCCAAATATGGCCTGCACTGCGCGTTCGGGATCGACCGCGACCTTTTTGCCCGCCAGAGCTTGCAATTGCGGCGCAAACGCCTCGCGCGGGCGAACGGTCACGGCATTGCCCAGATGCGCGCGCAGTTCGGGTGTGACCTTGTCTTCGGCAATGAACAGTTCGGCTGTGCCATCGGCATGGGCCAGCACGAATGACAGCGCCACCGGGGTTCGCTCGACATCGGTCCCGCGCAGATTGAGCAACCAGGCCACTCCATCAAGCGCGGAAATCACCGCTGCGTCGAGCCCCTTGGCGGTGAGCCATTCGGCCACCTCGCTGCGCTTGGCCTCGCTCGATTGGCCCGCATATTCGTTGCCGTGGACCAGGGCCGGTGCAACTGAAGGCTCGGGCCGATCGGCCCAGATCGCATCAATCGGATTGCTGGCGACCGGCTCGAGCGTTGCGCCCTTCCCGCGCAGTGCGCGGCTGGTGGCATCCACCCACGGCTTGCCATGCAGCCATGGATCGAACCCGATCTTCCCGCCTTCTGCCGCATTTTCGGCCAGCCATGCCGCAACAGAAGTCGCCGGGACAGACTGGTATTCATACAGCCGTCCGTCGACCTGCTCACGCACTTGCAGAGTATAGCGCCCGTCGATGAATATCGCGGCCTTATCCCCAAGCACCGCCGCAGTGCCTGCCGATCCGCCAAAGCCCGTCAGCCAGGCCAGCCGCTGAGCATATGTGCCGACATATTCGCTCATGTGCTCGTCCGAGATCGGCACCACGAAGCCATCGAGTCCTCGGCGTTTGAGTTCCTTGCGCAACGCATCAAGGCGCGCTTCGTGGGTGTTCATCAGCATGGCTTGCAGTCCTTCTGCCCCCACCATAAGGCCTTCAAATGAGTCTTACCACACCCCCGATCGCCGCCAAAAAACCACACGTCGAAACGCACCACGGGATTGACGTGTCCGACGACTATGCCTGGCTGCGCGATCCGGGCTATCCTGTCGTGACCAATCCCGAAGTGCTGGCGCACCTGAATGCCGAGAACGTGTGGTTTGAACAGCGGATGGCCCCGCAAAAGCGGCAGATCGACGCGCTGTTCACCGAAATGCGCGGGCGGATCAAGGAGGCCGATAGCTCGGTTCCGCAAAAGGATGGCAACTTTCGCTACTGGATCGAGTTCGAGCAAGGAGCCGAATACAAGAAGTGGTGGCGCCAGCCCATCGAAGGCGGGCCGGACCAGTTGATCCTTGACGAGGTCGCGCTGGCAGCGGGGCTCGATTATTTCCGGCTCGGTGCGCTGGCGGTCAGTCCGTCAGGCCGGTTTATGGCTTATTCGACCGATCAGGACGGGTCGGAACGCTATACGATCCGGTTCAGGGATCTGAGCGGCACCTTGGCGGACTGGGGCGGCAGCGAGGTTCCCGGAACCATCGGCGGGGGGGTGTGGGGCGCCGACGAAAGCGCGGTGCTCTACAGCCTGTGCGACGAGAACTGGCGGCATCGCACGATTCTGCTGCACCGGATCGGCAGCGACCCGGCGAGTGACGTGACGATCTATCACGAACCCGACGAAGGGTTTTCCTGCGCAGTAGTGCTCGGCGCGCAGGAGCGCTGGATTATTATCCAGACTGGCGATCACGATAGCAGTGAGGTCCGGTTGATCCCGGCTGCCGATCCGCTGGCTGCGCCAATTCTGGTCAAGGCTCGCCAGCCGGGGATCGAATACGAGGTTGATCTGCATGGCGAGACTCTGTTCATCCACACCAACGACACCCACGAAAACTTCCGACTCGCCACCGCGCCTTTGGCCAATCCGGGCGCGTGGACCACGCTAATCGAGGGGAGCGATGAGTTCTATCTCACCGGGTTCGACCTGTTTCGCGATTTCTATGTGATCGATGGGCGAGTGCGCGGTCTGGACCGGATCGAGGTGCGTTATTACGACGACCCGGCGCGGATCGAGCCGATCGAGTTTCCCGAAGCGAGCTTTTCGGCCGGGCTGGGCGAGAATTCCGAATGGGCGATGGAAACCCTGCGGCTCAGTTACGAATCCATGGTCAGCCCGGCCAGCGTGATCGACTACGATGTCGCGGCGCAGACTTTTGAGACGCTCAAAGTGCAGGAAATTCCTTCCGGCTACGATGCTGCGCTTTATACCACGCAGCGGCTCGAGATTGCTGCGCGCGACGGAACCCTGATCCCGGTCTCGCTGGTCGAGCGCAAGGATCGAAAGCCCGGCGGCCCGCTGCATCTCTATGGCTACGGGGCTTATGGCATTGCGATCGACCCCGGTTTCTCGACCACCCGGCTTTCGCTGGTCGATCGCGGTTTCGTCTATGCCATCGCGCACATTCGCGGCGGCGACGATCTGGGCCGAGCCTGGTACAAGGCGGGCAAGCTTGAACAGCGCTGCAATACCTTCACCGACTTTGTCGATGTGGCGAAAGGGCTGATTGAGCTTGGGCTTACGCAAGCGGGCCGGATCAGCATTTCGGGTGGCTCGGCAGGCGGCGAACTGATGGGCGCGGTGATCAATTCCGATCCTGACCTATGGGGCGCGGTGGCGGCGCATGTGCCATTCGTCGATGTGCTAGCGACGATGCTTGATCCCAATCTCCCGCTGACCCCCGGCGAATGGCCCGAATGGGGCAATCCGATCGAGGACAAGGCCGCGTTCGACTTGATCCGGTCCTACTCGCCCTACGATCAGGTCAGCGCGCAAGCCTATCCGCCGCTGCTGGTCACCGCCGGGCTCAACGATCCGCGCGTGACCTATTGGGAACCCGCTAAATGGGTGGCCAGACTGCGCGAGCTCAAGACCGATCAGAACGAGCTGCTGTTCAAGACCAACATGGGTGCGGGCCACGGCGGCAAGAGCGGCCGGTTCGAGGGACTGAAGGAAACGGCGGAGGAGTTCGCCTTCATCCTCTGGCAACTGGGGCTGAAACCTTGACCACTCTGCACTCCCACCAAGTCCCGCGCGCTCAGACCCCGCGCATCAGCCCCGGCAGATGCGCCAGCAACTCGCTGGCGAGGAACCCCAGCGGGCCGAGCTGTTCGGCGCAGCGCCGTCCGGCCTCGCCGTGGAGCCAGACCGCCCACAGCGTCGCTTCCAGCGGAGCTGCACCGCGCGCCGCCAGTCCTGCGACAATCCCCGCGAGGACGTCGCCAGAGCCGCCGGTCGCCAGTCCCACCCCGCCCCCGGCATAGGCGAACAGCTCGCCCTCCGGCGTCGCGACGAGGCTGGTTGAGCCCTTGAGCACCACCATCGCGCCAAAGCGTTCGGCGGCGCGGCGCACGGCGGCGGGGCGATC
>CALMBN010000201.1 GCA_937860195.1 uncultured Novosphingobium sp. | reverse complement strand
TGTCGCTGGCACCGCCGACGCAGGCGCCCCGGCGAAAAGCCCACCCCCAGATGCCATCGCCCCCGTCGATGACAGCGTGCGCTGGTCGAACCCGGGCAGTAGTGTGCCGCGCGCGAAAGTACCGGGCGTCGAACCCGCAACCGTGCTGTAAAGTGTGACAATCGGAAAGCGCGGGTCGCTGCGATCATAGGTCAGCGAGGGTGAGCCGAGCCCCGACGACGTACTGGCCTGAACCAGCGGCAGATAGGTGGAGTTGTCGGTGCGGGCATAGTTGAGTTTCAGCGATACGCCGAAATCATCGCTGCGCTGCTCGCCGCCGATGGTCGCGATGTAGTTACGGTTGCGGTACTGGCCATAGTTGAACGAGCCGCGCACCGGCACTGCCACCAGATCACCCGAAGCCAGACTGCGAAAGCCCGATGCCGCGCGGTCCAGACGGATTTCGTACTGGTTTCGCTGCTCGTCATCGTTGAATTCGGTGAAGATCGCCTTGGCGTAGATCCGCTGGCCGGGCTGGGGCTCGTACTCGATCCCGGCGAACAGGCCGTTGTTCCAGCGTTCGATCTGGTACTGGCGGATATCGATTTCGGTCGGGCCAAAGGTGGTGTCGGTCGAGCTGCTCTGCTCGTCATAAAGCCCGACTTCGCGGTTATCGGTCAGCTGTTTGCGGCGATAGTGCGAGCCGCCGATCACGATCCCGACCTTGTCATTGGCCCAGCTCAGCCGCAGTGATCCCTGCCGCTGTTCGCCGCTACCTTGATCCATGAAGCCATAGCCCAGATCGCCGGTGACGTGCAGGCCCTTGCGGTCTAGCGGTGACACGGTCCGCAGATCGATCGAGGCAACGATCGCATCGGCCTGCATTGCCGGGGTCAGCGACTTGTTGACCACCAGCGAGGACAGGATCACCGCCGGAATTGCGTCAAACCTGAAGGCACGGGTATCACCACCTTCATCTACGCCGACCATCGGCACGCCGTCAATCATCACCGATGTCCAGCGGTTGGGCGCGCCGCGCACCTGGATATATCGTTCCTGACCTTGGCCGCGCTGCACTGCGACCGCAGGAAGCCGCGACAAGGCGGCGGCCGAGTTCTGGTCAGGGAAACGGCCGACCGAGTCGGCTGCGGCAACGTCAACCAGGTTGAGCGCATCGCGTTTCGCTTCGATCGAAGCGGCCTGCGATTGCACGATCGATCCGGTCACCACGATCTCGTTCGCATCTTCTTCGCCAGGTTGGGTCTGCGCCCAGCCAGCGGTCGGCATCGCGACGATGGCGCCGCTCAAGGCCACGAGCGATACGAGCGGCCGGCGGTATGTGAACTTGGTCATGGTTTGCCCCGGTTGGTCTCAGTTGAGTCGGGGTGTGGCCTATGGCCCGGCTGTTGCAGCGCAGCGTAAGCTCGATGGCGGTTGAGAGTCCGGGGTGTGTCACGCGCGCAACGGCGGGACCGCTTTCTACTCCCCAAGTTGACATTTCCGTCAGGACCGTGCTGATAGGCGGTTCTCATGCTTTCGCAGAAAACCCGCTATTCGATCC
>CALMBN010000200.1 GCA_937860195.1 uncultured Novosphingobium sp. | reverse complement strand
ATGCTCGACTATGTGCTTGAAGAGATCGACCTTGTCTTGGTGATGAGCGTCAACCCCGGCTTTGGCGGGCAGAGCTTCATCGAAAGCCAGTTGCGCAAGATCGAGGCGATCCGGAAATCGATCGACAAGCTTGGAAAGGACATCTGGCTCGAAGTCGATGGCGGCGTTGACCAGCAAACAGCGCCGAGGGTCCTCGCCGCAGGAGCGGACGTGCTGGTGGCGGGAACCGCGACCTTTCAGGGCGGGCCGTGCGCCTACGCTGCCAACATCGCCGCGCTGCGCGGCTGATCGGCCGAAGAGGCGATGGCACCAGACGATTCCGAACAGATTCCCATCGGCAAGCGGTTGGTCCGCGCGCAGGGCGGAGGCGGGGAATCGCTGACCGAACGCCTGACCAGCCAGTTTTACCGGCTGACATGGCGCACACCCATCCATGCCCTACGGTTGCGCGGGCGTTACCCTCTCAAGCTGCTGGCCGTTCCGGATGACCCTGTTGCCGGGGACCCGGCAACCGGCATGGCTATATTGCGCGGCGAACTGGTCTGGCGCGGCGAACAGCTTGATTGTTCGCGCGTCGATTTCGTTAGCGAAGCCGTTTCCCCCGGTTTCTCAAACTATCTGCAACGCTTCCAGTGGCTCCGCGATCTTGCAGCAGCCGGTTCGCGCGCCCAAGTCGCCCCGATCGCCGAAATGCTCACGCGAAAATGGCTGGGCAGCCATGCCGAACGGGTAAGCGAACCAGCATGGCGGCCCGACCTCTGGGGCTGGCGCATTCTCTTCTGGGCCTCGCACGCGCCGCTGATTCTCTCGAGCACTGACCTTGTCTATCGCTCCGCCGTTCTCAACGGGTTGGCACGCGGCGCACGGCACCTCGACCGGACGGCCGATCGCGCGCCGGTCGGGCTGCCCCGGATTGCGGCCTGGGCCGGAGTGGTTGCCGCCGGACTGCTGATGACAGGCGGCAATCCGCGACGGAGCTTTGGCGAAGCAGGATTGGCGCGCGCGCTCAATACAGGCTTCTCGCCTGATGGCGGGCTAGTCTGCCGTACGCCTGACGGGCAGCTTGATGCCGTGATGCTGCTTTCGATGCTCGCGCGCGTCTATGATGCGCGTCGGATCGAAATACCGCCATTCCTGGGCAGCGCCCTCCACCTGTCGGTTCCCTCGCTTCTGGGTGTAACGCTAGGTGATGGCGGGCTTTCAAGCTGGCAAGGCAGCCTGCCGGTTGAAAGGGCGCGGATCGACGCGATCATTGCCGCAAGCGGTGTGCGCAGCCGCCCCCAGCTTCAGGCGCGTGACTGGGGGTATCAGCGCGCTGCGGCCGGACAGACGATAGTTGTGATGGACGCAGCCCCTCCGCCCGATCGGCGCGTCGCAAAGGGCGGCTGCGCCTCGACGCTCGCCTTTGAACTGTCGGACGCCGGACACCGGCTGATCGTTAATTGTGGCGGGGCCAATGCCGGCGGCGTGGCAATTTCTTCCGGCTTGGCTAGCGGGTTGAGAACAAGTGCCGCCCATTCCACGCTCATCCTCGCCGACAGCAACTCGACGGCCATCCATGCCGATGGCACGCTGGGCCGCGGCGTTTCGGAAGTCGCGCTTGAGCGCCAGGAACAGGAAGGGAGCAGCCGGATCGAGGCAAGTCATGATGGCTATGTCCGCCGGTTCGGGCTTGTCCACAAAAGGCTGCTGGTGTTGACCGGCGACGGACGCGAATTGCGCGGCGATGATGCGCTTCTGCCAGCGAGGGCGAGGCAGAAGCCGATGACGTCAGCCTTTGTGCTGCGGTTTCACTTGGCACCCGGCATCGAAGCCACGCCCACCGCCGACGGGATGGGGGCGCTGCTCCGGATCGAGCGCGGTGCGTTGTGGCAGTTCCGCTGCCGTGGCGGGACATTGTCGATCGAGGAAAGTCTTTGGGTCGATGGTGAAGCCCGGCCCCACAATACATTGCAACTGGTCGTGAGTGGCGAAGCGCCTCCGGGCGGCGCCAGCATCGGCTGG
>CALMBN010000199.1 GCA_937860195.1 uncultured Novosphingobium sp. | reverse complement strand
CGCCGGATCCACGCGGTCCACCATGCCAGCCGTCCGCCAACCGCCTGGGCGGCGATGAGTTTTCACCCGTGGGAGGCGCTCAGTGGGGCCTTTGTTGTTCCCGCGCTGGTCTTCGCGCTGCCGCTCCATGTCGGGGTCGTGTCGGCGCTGTTGCTGACCATGACGATCATGGGTGTCACCAATCACATGGGCTGGGAGCTGTTTCCTGACAGGCTTGTTCATGGCCGGGCAGGGCAATGGCTGATAACGGCCACCCATCATCAGCATCATCATGACTTTTACCGGGGTAATTATGGACTCTATTTTCGTTTCTGGGATCGCCTGTGCGGCACCGATCGCGGCCTTGGCCGCTTTGCTGAGCGCGCAGCCGGGCCGGGCTGAAACCCCGCCCACCGCTTCGCTGGAGGTGACCGTCACCGGGGTCAAAAGCGCCAAGGGGGTGATCCAGCTGGCGATTTGCCCGCCGGGAGTCGGCTTTCCCGATTGCAAGGACAAAGCGATCCGAACCGGCAAGCTGACCATCCAGAACGGTGTGGCCCGCGCCACCTTTGCGGGGCTGCCCGCCGGGACCTATGCCGTCAGCGTGTTCCATGATGCCAATTCCAACGGCAAGCTCGATACTTTCGCGGGCATTCCCAAGGAGGGCTACGGCTTTTCCCGCAACCCCGGCTTTATGGCCCGCGCGCCGCGCTATGCCGAGGTTCAGATCGACGTTGCCGGTGCGGCCAGCACCACGATCAAACTGCGGTACCTGTTCTGATCGCATCGGGTGGCGCGGCTACCGGTTCCAGGATCGCTTTGCTTCGCGGTGACCGAAGCGATCGAAGCGCGGCTGCGGACCGGTCGCCTGTTGGGCACGGAGGACTGGATCAAAGCGCGCGAGGCGGAACAAATCCCCCCCAACTGCATTTCCCCCTATGGCCCATTCTGTGCCGTCCATTAGGGGACTGAAATGCGTAAAACTGCCATGATCGCTGCTTTGGCCTGCTCGCTGCTTGCGGCTGCCGGGTGCAAGCAGGAGACTACCTATCCCGCGCCGGAAGCGACCGAGACCATGATGGTTCCCGTCCCCGGCCCGACATCGACCGCAGTGGTCGGAGTGCCGGTGCCCGGACCTACTTCGACCGAGGTTGTTGTTGTTCCTGGCCCGACCGTGACCGAAACCGTGACGCCGAAGGCTTCGCCGACGCCGCAGTAATTTGGCAGCGCAACCCTCCCCGGGCACGCTCGAGGAGGGTTGGGATTGCGGTGAGGGGAGCTCCAGGGACGCTCTACTTAATTCCTGACCAGATCTCCCGGAGATTCCCTCCCGGAATTCCCGGCCCGGCCCTCAAGCCGCCAGCTTGAACGGCTCGATCTCGCCGGAAAGGTACTGTTTCTTGGCCTTGGCCCGGCTCAGCTTGCCGGAACTGGTTCGTGGCAGCGTGCGCGGGGGGACCAGTTCGATCAGGCAGTTCATGCCGGTGATCGAGCGGACCTTGTCGCGGATCGTGTTGTGAAGCTTGATCCGCTCTTCGGGGTCGGAGACGCGGCAGTGGACCAGCACGGCAGGGACTTCTTCGCCGCTTTCGGTCTCGACACTGAACGCCGCGATATCGCCGTGGTTGAAGCCGGGCAGCTGCTCAACCGCCCATTCGATGTCCTGCGGCCAGTGGTTCTTGCCGTTGATGATGATCATGTCCTTGGCCCGGCCGACGATGAACAGATAGCCATCGACCATGTAGCCCATGTCGCCGGTATCGAGCCAGCCAGCGACCATGCAGGCTTCGGTCGCCTCAGGATCGCGGAAATAGCCCTGCATCACTGACGGGCCCTTGCACCAGACCTTGCCGATGTGGTGATCCGCCAGCACGTCACCATGCTCGCCGCGCACTTCGAGCGTCATGTCTTTCACGGCCTTGCCGCAGTTGACGATTGCGCGGTAACGGGCCGGCCGGCTGAGGTCACGCGGGCAGCCCGAGAGGCGCTCCTCCTCGACCAGCTCGACCCGGATCCCTTCACCGGGCGGCATGATCGTGACCGCCAGGGTGGCCTCTGCGAGGCCGTAGGAGGGCAGGAAAGCACTGGCCTTGAACCCGGCCTCGGCAAAGGCGTTGACGAAGCCCTGCATCACGTCAGGCCGGATCATATCGGCACCGTTGCCGGCGATCCGCCAGCGTGAGAGGTCAAAGCGCTCGCTCACATGGCTCTGGCTAGAGATCCGGCGGGCGCAGATGTCGTAACCGAAGGTCGGCGAATAGCTCAGCGTGGTGCCGGGGTTGCGGCTGATCATGTCAAGCCAGGCGAGCGGCCGCCGCGCGAAATCCTCGGTCTTGAGGTAATCGGCCGAGCATTGATTGGCGATCGGCGAGAGGAAACAACCGACCAGTCCCATGTCGTGATACCACGGCAACCAGCTGACGCAGCGATCACTGTCTTGCAGGATCATGCCCTCACCGTGGCCGGCAAGGTTGTTGAGCAACGAGGCATGGGTCACGGCAACGCCGTGTGGAAAGCGGGTCGAGCCGCTGGAGTACTGGAGATAGCAGATGTCATCACCCATGGTCTCGGGCAGCGGCAGATCGGGAGCGGGCCGGGCCCCGAATTCCTCCCAGACGATCCCTTCGCAGCCTTGGCGGGCAGCGGCAGCCTGGGTCATCTCGGCGATTTCTGCAGGGTAAAACAGCACTTTGGGGGCACTGCTGGCAAGCTGGACCGCCAGTTGATCAATATAGGCTTCCTTGCCGCCAAAACTGGTCGGCAAAGGCAGCGGCACCGGCCAGGCCCCGGCATAGATGCAGCCACAGAACAGCGCCGCGAATTCGGGTCCGGTCTCAGCGATCAAGGCCACCCGGTCACCCTTGGCGATTCCATGGGCGATCAAGCGGCGGGCAGCGGCGAGCGAATCCTCGCGCAGCTGGCTGAATGGATAGACCTGTTTGAGCGTGCCGCGCGGATCGTGGAAATTAAGGCCCCGCTGGCCGCTCGCGGCATAGTCCAGCGCTTCGCCGAATGTGGCGAAAGTGGACAGGCGGCGGGGCAGATCGTCATGGTTCGGGGTCGGAACCGGTCCGGCAGCGGCAGTGGGCTCCAGCGTGGAAGCATGGTTCATGCGCGAATAACCCGTCTTTTCAGGGCGTTGCCCCGCATTTTGCGGTGGCGCAGCCAATTTATGAGCAGCGCGACCGCAACGACCGCACCACAGGTGTTTCCCAATCGCGACACACTATGGCACGAATAAGGCCGATGTTTACCAAACGCCGCCCCGACCGAAGCCAAAAACGCCCGCCCAAGCCGCCCAAGCCGCTCGATCCGGTGCGGCTGGAGGAGCTGGCCCTGGCCTATGTCGCCCGGTTTGCGACCAGCGCGGCCAAGCTGGAGGATTACTTGAAGCGCAAGCTGCGTGAGCGCGGCTGGGATGGGGAGGGCGATCCGCCAGTGTCGGCTCTCGCCGCAAAGTTCGTCGAGGCGGGTTTTATCGACGACCTGTCATATGCCCGGGCCAAAAGCGGCAGCCTGTTGCGGCGCGGCTATGGCCAGCGGCGGATCGGGCAAGCGCTCCACGCCGCCGGGATCGCTGAAGAGGTCCGCGAAGAGGTCCGGCCCGGCGCAGGGGCCGAGCGCTGCGCTGCGCTCGCCATGGTGCAAAAGCGCAGATTTGGGCCGTTCGGGGCGGCAATGCCTGATCGCCCGGCGCGCGAAAAACAGATTGCCGCGCTGCTCCGCGCCGGACACCGGCTGGACAGCGCCCGCGAATTGGTCAATTCCCCCAGCATAGCCGCAGCGCTGGACTGGGCCGGGCAAGACGACGAGGACGACGAATGATGCGCTTGGTTTTGCTTTCCGGACTGGCCATGGCGCTGGCCGCCTGCTCGCCCTACAGCAGCGAGGCTGGCGCGCAATCGACGCAAGGCACGGCGGCAGTTCATCCGGTCTCGGGCCTGCCGGTGGTGCCGCTGCGAATCGTCCACGGCGACCAGACCCACAATTTCCGCGTTGAACTGGCCCGCACCGGCGAGGAACAGGCCAAAGGTCTGATGTTCCGCACCGCGATGGGTGCAGATGAAGGCATGATCTTCCCGATGGCCCCCCCGCGCGGCGCCAGCTTCTGGATGCGCAACACGGTGATCCCGCTCGATCTGATCTTTGTGGGGCCGGACGGAAAGATCCTCAACATTGCCGCCAACGCGATACCCT
>CALMBN010000198.1 GCA_937860195.1 uncultured Novosphingobium sp. | reverse complement strand
GGCCTTTCCCGGCCACGTCCAGCTGGGCGGCGGGATCCGCACGCGTGAGGCGGTTGAACGCTGGTTCGATCTGGGGGTTGCCCGCGTGGTGATGGGCACCGCCGCGCTCAAGGACCCACAGTTCGTGAAAGACATGGCGGCCGAATTTCCCGGCGGGATCGTGGTTGCGGTTGATGCCCGCGACGGCATGGTCGCGACCGAAGGCTGGGCCGAGCTCAGCGATGTTCCGGTGGTCGACCTCGCCCGCCGGTTCGAAGATGCCGGGGTCGCCAGCCTGCTGTTCACCGACATTGGCCGCGATGGCTTGCTGAAGGGCGTCAACATTGACGCCACGGTCGAACTGGCCCGCTCGGTCGACCTGCCGGTGATTGCCAGCGGCGGAGTCAAGGGCCTCGACGATATCCACATCCTCTCGCTTCATGCGCAGGACGGGATCGAGGGCGTGATTACCGGGCGGGCGCTGTTCGAAGGGCGGCTCGATCTGGCCGCCGCGATTGCGATGGCGACGCGGGCGTGATCTGGGCATTTGTCATCTTCGGTTTGGGGTTCGTTGCTGTGGGGTCTTACCGCCTCTGGGTCGAAGTTTCGGGTCTGAGGACTGGAACAGTATTGGCTCGTCCATGGGACAAGATGCTGAGCTGGAATCCATGGACAAAGGAGCTGTTGAGGCGGAATAGGCAAACTGACCCTTCAAACTTTTGGCTAGTCACGCTCACCGAATTGGTCATTTGCGCTGCTTTCATCGCAATCGGTAGCGGCTTCATTTGGCTTGGAACGCCATGACCGTCCGCATCCGCGTCATTCCCTGTCTCGATGTCCGCGATGGGCGGGTGGTCAAGGGCGTCAATTTTGTCGATCTCAAGGATGCGGGCGATCCGGTGGAGCAGGCCCGGGCCTATGACGCGGCGGGGGCGGACGAGCTGTGCTTCCTCGATATCAGCGCCCGCCACGAAGGGCGGGGGACCTTGCTCGATGTGGTCCGGCGCACCGCCGAGGTCTGTTTCATGCCGCTGACCGTCGGCGGCGGGGTGCGGACGGTGGAGGATGCGCGGGCGCTGCTGCTGGCCGGGGCAGACAAGGTCGCGGTCAACTCCGCCGCCGTTTCGCGGCCCGAAGTCGTGGCCGACATCGCGCAGAAAATGGGCAGCCAGTGTGTGGTTGCTTCGGTCGATGCCCGCTACACCCCGCGCGGCACCTGGGAAATCTTCACCCACGGCGGGCGCAAGGCAACCGGGATCGATGCGGTGGAACATGCGGTCCGCCTCGCCGATCTTGGTGCAGGCGAGCTGCTGGTTACCTCGATGGACGGCGATGGCACGCAGCGCGGCTACGATCTCGAGCTGACCCGGACCATCGCCGATGCGGTCGGCATTCCGGTGATCGCCTCTGGCG
Organism: uncultured Novosphingobium sp.; assembly: GCA_937860195.1. Classification (GTDB taxonomy): domain Bacteria; phylum Pseudomonadota; class Alphaproteobacteria; order Sphingomonadales; family Sphingomonadaceae; genus Novosphingobium. Next base: position 2,210 of record CALMBN010000198.1, on the reverse strand, counting down.
GGGTCGGGACACTGGGTCACCTGGTTGAGGGCGTCACCAAAGGCCATGCCAGCGCCGTTCTGGCGGCCTCGATCTTCCACTTCGGCACCCACACCATTGCCGAAGCGCACGCCGCCTTGCGCGCTGCCGGCTTGCCCGCCAGAGGGTAGTGAATCGTCCCTGCGCAGGGCTGATTGCTTAAGTTTTCGATTCGCTTTAAGGGACCGCCCGAGCAGTTGTTGCAACAGGAGACATTACTATAGCACCCCCACCCCGGCGCGCGATGACGCCCCCCGTGAAAAGCGGCCCGCGCTACAATCAGATGATCGTCTCGGACAAGGTTCGCGTCATTGACGAGAACGGCGAAAATCTGGGTGTCATGTATACCCGCGAAGCGATCGAACAGGCGGCCGGTGTCGGCCTTGATCTGGTTGAAATCTCGCCCAACGCCGATCCGCCGGTGGCCAAGTTCCTGGATGTCGGCAAGTTCCGGTATGAGGCCCAGAAGAAGGCCAACCTCGCCCGCAAGAGCCAGAAGACGCAGGAAATCAAAGAGATCAAGATGCGTCCGAACATCGACGATCACGATTACGACACCAAGATGCGCAATGTGAACCGGTTCATCGAGGACGGTGACAAGGTCAAGATTACCCTGCGCTTCCGCGGCCGCGAATTGTCGCACCAGCAGCTTGGCATGAACCTGCTCAAGCGGGTTCAGGAAGACGTCGCCGAAGTCGCCAAGATCGAAAGCTATCCCCGGATGGAAGGCCGTCAGATGCTGATGGTGCTCTCGCCCAAGTAGGGATTGGTTACCCGGTCGGAGGTTCCCACAGCTCGATGGCGTTGCCCTCGGGATCATGGATTCGCGCGAACCGGCCGGTGCTGGGATCGTCCCACTCGGCCTTGCGCTCGGCGGGAATGCCAGCGGCTTCGAGTCGTGCCACCAGTGCGTCCAGCCCGCTAACCCGCAGGTTGATCATGAACGCCTTGTCGGCGGCGAAATAGTCGGTGTCGTGCTTGAACGGTGCGAACACGGTTTCGCCGCCGGCGGCGTTCCAGGTCCACTCGCCGCCCGGTTCATCTGTCCCCGAACAGCCCGCACCAACCCCGAGGTTATCGCGATACCACGCATTCAAAGCATCGGGATCGCGCGCGCGGAAAAACAATCCACCGATCCCCAGAACCTTGCCTTCAGTCATCTGCCGCCTTCCCTTTCGCTGCCGTCGCGGTAAGGCTAGGCTCAAAGCGGAATTCCGCAAGAGGGGGACGAATGAACGCGCGGCAATCCGCATTCCCGGCAAAGATCTCGCGCCAGCGGCTGATCTCGATCATCGGCGGATCGGCGGGCAACCTGGTCGAATGGTATGACTGGTTCGCCTATGCCAGCTTCGCGATCTATTTTGCGCCGGTCTTCTTTCCCAAGGCCGATCCGACCGCGCAGTTGCTCAGCACCGCCACGATCTTCGCAGCCGGGTTCGTGATGCGCCCGATCGGAGCCTGGGTGATGGGCCGGTTCGCCGATGCGCGGGGCCGCAAGGCCGGGCTGACACTGTCGGTCGCGCTGATGTTCAGCGGCTCGCTGCTGCTGGCCGTCGCCCCGACCTATGCAATGGCGGGGCTGGCGGGCCCGGCGATCTTGCTGCTCGCGCGGATGTTGCAAGGGCTCTCGCTTGGCGGCGAATACGGCGCCAGCGCGACCTATCTGTCGGAAATGGCCCCCAAGGCCAACCGCGGCTTCTGGGCCAGTTTCCAGTACATGACGCTGTGCGGGGGTCAGCTCTGCGCCATTGCTGTCGCGGTGATCCTGCAAGGTTTTCTGAGCGAGGCCGAACTGACCGCCTGGGGCTGGCGAGTGCCGTTCGTGATCGGCGCGCTGCTGGCACTCGGGGTCTATCTGCTGCGCCGCAACCTGGCCGAAACGCCCTCGTTCACCAACCAGGCGGTCGATCGACCGGTTTCAACCGCCCGGATGCTGTGGCGTGAGCACCGCCGCGAAAGCATTCTGGTGGCGATGCTTTCAGCTGGCGGGGGGCTGAGCGCCTACACTTTCACCAGCTACATGCAAAAGTACCTGTTCAACACGGTCGGCTTCGACAAGGCGACCGCGACCTGGATCGTGGGCGCGGCGCTGCTGTGGTTCACCGCGATGCAGCCGCTGTTCGGCGCGCTGGCCGACCGGTTCGGGCGCAAACCGATGCTGCTGATCTTCGGGATCGGCGGGGCGGTGGCGG
>CALMBN010000197.1 GCA_937860195.1 uncultured Novosphingobium sp. | reverse complement strand
AGCCACTCACCCACGTCTCCGGATCGCAGCAGCGAACGCGGCCTATAGCGGGGGCGTTTGGGGGCGGCAAGGGGTGGGGCGGACAAATTTTTGGCGCGGTTTGGCGCTTTTGGGACTCGGCCTGTCGCAAAACCGACTCGGCTTGCCGCCCGTTCATTGCAGGGCAAGCGGGCATCTCTTCAGATGGCCCGAACAAGCTGGAGGAAAAGCGCGATGATTGCCCCGACTACCCGTTCACTGCGTGGCGCATTGTTCACACTGCTGGGGGTGGTGGCACTGGCCGGCGCGGCCGTCGCGCCAGCGCAGGTCCAGCCGGTCGACCCGGACCGGGCGATTGACGGAGATCTGTCTGCACCAAAGGGCCCGGTTGCGGGTCCGCCAGCCAGCGCACCGGTGCAAGCCATGCCGGGCGATCCGGAAGGAGCTGCGGCTCCGGCTACCACACCGGTCGATCCGGCGGTGACCCCGGCGACCACACCCAACAGCGGAACCTATCAGAAGGACGATCTGCTTGGCGCCGCAGAAGGTGTGTTCGGCAAGGGTGCGGCGGGGCTGGCCGGGCTGATCGAAGACTTGTTGCGCAAGCAGGGCGAGCCCAACGGCTATATCACCGGGCGCGAGGGCGGAGGGGCATTGGTGCTGGGCGTGCGCTATGGCTCGGGCACGCTGTTCCACAAGGTTGAGGGGCAGCGACCGGTTTACTGGACCGGGCCATCAGTCGGCTTTGATGCCGGGGCCAATGCAGCGAGCACATTTGTGCTGGTCTATAACCTTTACAACAGCGATGATCTTTACCGGAAGCGCTTTGCGGCGGGTGAGGGGCAGGCCTATCTGGTTGGCGGGTTCAACGTTGCTTACCTGCGCAAGGGTGATGTGGTGCTGATCCCGATCCGGATGGGAGTCGGCTTGCGATTGGGCGTTAATGCAGGCTACATGAAATTCACGGCGAAGAAGACCTGGCTGCCGTTCTAGGGCTGTCGTTCTGAAGGGGCACAATAATGAATCTGCGCGTTTCGATGCTGGCGCTGGGGCTGGTTCTGACCCCTGCATTGGCGGCTACACCCGCGCTAGCCCAATCCGCTGCCGAGATCGCCGAACCGGCACACAAGACGGCAGCGGACCGGCTGGCGAATATCGTTGCCCCCGATAGCGACGTACCGATCCTGGTTGACGGCGTGCTCAAATCATTGATCTCTGGAATGGTCAAGGCAGAGCCGGAGATGGTCGAGTTCGATGCCGCGTTCCCCGGCCTGTTCGATGCAATGAAAACTGCGTGGCGGCCGGTGCTGTTGAAAGCGGCCTATCAATCACGACCGCTCTACCGGGCCGACCTTTCGCAACTTTATCAGAACAATCTGACCACTGCGGAAATGAATGAAGCAGCCGATTTCCTGTCACAGCCCGATATTCAGCGCTTCTTTGTTGCCGCCAAAAGCAAAGTCGATTTCAGCGCAACCGTGGCCGATGCGCTGGCCGAGCGCGATGTCAGCACTGAGTCGGTCCGGTCTGATGTCGGCCGCGCAGGAACCGCAGCGGCTGCCGATTTGTCGCCTGAAATGGAGCAAAAGCTGACCGCCTTTTTTGGTTCACCGGTGGGGCGCAAGCTGGTTGCACTGAATTCCAAAAAGGCCGCGCTCGATGCGAAATGGGTGAACTATTCCCCGCCCGGCGCAGAGCAAGAAATCGAACAGGCCACGTTGGAGGCAATGCTGACGCACATTGCCAAGACCGATCCCAAACTGGCGGCTGCGATGCGCAAGAAACTCGAATCTGACGGGGATCTGAAGAAGCAGAAGCGCTAAGCCCAGGGGCTCCCTGGCTCGCCCTTGGGCAGGGCCAAAGCCTCAATCTTGCCGCCGGGGGCGAAGCCGTGCATGCCCATCCACCATTGCAGCGCGATCACCCCGCCCTTGGCCGGTTGCAGGAACGACAGCATCAGGATCGCGGCCAGCACCATCGCGATTGCGGTCTTGGCCCCCAATGACAACGCCGCCGAGCCGCCGATCATGATCATCACCGGGGCCAGCAAGTGCCCGGTCAGGAAAATCGAGACATAGGGCGGGAAATCGTCAGCCTGGTGCAGGCTCCAGTCCTGATGACAAGCCGGGCAATGGCTCACCGGCCGCAGGAATTTGGCGAACAATCTGGCCGCGCCGCAGCGTGGACATTCCCCTTTGACCCCGCGCCAGATTGCGCCGCGCAGGCTTTGTGGCAGGTCGGGCTGGGCGGCTGGGGCAAGCATGATTGTCCCTTCGGCCAATGCGCGGTAGGGATCAAGCCGGAATCTCCCCTTGCCCCGGCGCGGGCGGCGGGGCTAAGGGCCGCGCCATCATGCTTTGCAACCTTGAACAACAGCCCGCCGATGCGCTGCTTGCGCTGATCAAGCTCTATGGTGACGATACCCGGCCCGACAAGATCGATCTGGGTGTCGGAGTCTATCGCACGGGTCAGGGCGGCACGCCGGTTTTCGGCGCGATCAAGGCGGCGGAACAGCGGTTGGTCGATATCCAGGATTCCAAAGCCTACCTCGGCCCCGAAGGCGACATGGGCTTTGTCCACGCACTGATGCCTTACATCTTCGGTTCGGACGACCCCGCCATGGGTGGCCGGATCGAAGGGATGCAGGCCCCCGGCGGAACCGGTGCAGTCCGGCTGGCGGTGGCTCTGGCCAAAAAGGCGGGCGTACCGCGCGTCTGGATGGGAGTGCCAAGCTGGCCAAACCACGCCCAGATCTATGCTGATCTTGGGATGGAGCTCAAGACTTTTGCGCATGCCAGCAAAAGCGGTACAACCGACATGGGCGCACTGCGCGGCGCGATTGCCGAGGCAGCAGAAGGTGATGCAATCCTGCTCCACGGCTGCTGCCACAATCCGACCGGGATCGACTATTCGAACGCCGAGTGGGATGAGATTGCCGGGCTGATCGCTGATGCCAAGCTGCTGCCGATCCTCGATCTGGCCTATCAGGGTCTGGGCCACGGGATGGAGGAAGATGCCTATGGTGTTCGCCGGGTTCTGGCCGCCGTTCCCGAAGCGCTGATCGCCTATAGCTGCGACAAGAATTTCGGGATGTACCGCGACCGGGTTGGCGCGATCTATGTGATGGCGCAGGACGCTGCGGTCCTGACCCGGGTGCTGTCGAACGGCCATGCCCTGGCCCGCGCGGCCTGGTCGATGCCGCCCGATCACGGCGGCGCAGCCGTGCGATTGGTCCTTGAGGATGAGGGCCTGACCGCACTGTGGCTTGACGAACTTGATACCATGCGCACACGGATGAGCCAGGTTCGGGCCCGACTGGCTGCGGCTGGTCAGCAAGGCGGGGTCGATTTCACACCGCTTGGTAGCCAGAACGGGCTGTTCTCGATGCTCCCGCTGTCGGTGGAGCAAATCCAGCAACTGCGCAGCGAGCATGGCATCTATATGGCGGGTTCGGGCCGGATCAATGCGGCGGGCCTGACCATGGGCAATATCGACAAATTCATCGCCGATGTTGCGGCGGTCAGTGCCTGAATTGGATCGCCAGCCGGTCCTCGAAGGGGAACAGCTGCTGCTGCGGCCACTGCACCCGGATGATTGGGATGCGCTGTTTGCGGTGGCGAGCGATCCCGAAATCTGGGCGATCCATCCCCAGCCGAACCGCTGGCAGGAGCCGGTTTTCCGGCAGTTCTTCGCCGATGCGATAGAGCGCGGCGGAGCGCTGACGGTGATCGACCGGGCCAGTGGTGCCGTGATCGGCTCGTCGCAATTCAAGCCAATGGATCCCGCCGCTGGCGGTAGCGTGGAAATAGGCTGGACCTATCTGGCCCGCAGCCATTGGGGCGGATCCTGCAATCGCGAAATGAAGCGCCTGATGCTGGCCCATGCGCTCAGCTCTGTCGCGCGGGTCGAATTCCGGGTCGGGGAATGCAATCTGCGCTCACGCCGGGCAATGGAAAAGATCGGTGGCGCTTTGAGCGGCCGGATCGACATGGTCGATACCCCCAGCGGGCCGATGCGCCATGTGATCTATGAAATTACCCGTGAAAGCTTCACCAACGGTCCGCTCAGCCTCTGAGGCTTTGCATTCGCTGGAGGTAGCGTGCCAGCACATCGATTTCCAGATTGACCCCGTCGCCCAATGCAAGATCGCCCAGCGTGGTCACTTCGGCGGTGTGGGGGATCAGGTTGAGATGGAATGTGCAGCTGCTGTCGGCGTGGTCGTCGACCGCATTGACCGTCAGTGAGACGCCATCGACCGTGATCGAGCCCTTGGGGGCAAGGAACGGGGCGATATCGGCACCGGTGGTGATTGCGATGTGGAGCGATCCACCAACCGTTTCGCGCACAGCCACCCGGCCCACGGCGTCGACATGGCCTGTTACGATATGCCCGCCCAGCTCGTCGCCCAGCTTGAGCGCCTGTTCCAGGTTGAGCCGCCGACCGGCGCTCCATTGGTCCTGCGCGGTCTTGCCGATGGTTTCGCCCGAGACATCAACTGCGAACCAGGCATCTCCGGCCTGTCCGGCAACGTCCTCGGCGAGCGATACGGCTTCGGCGGGGGCGATGGCGCGCGGCAGGCCCTTCCTGACCCTCGGTCCCTTCAGCCGCGGTACCGAGGCTTCGCCACCGGCAAAGGCAAGGAAACCCCTGACGGCCGAAAGGCACTCGATCCCGCTTGACCACCTGAACCTTTTAAAG
>CALMBN010000196.1 GCA_937860195.1 uncultured Novosphingobium sp. | reverse complement strand
AAGTTGGCCTGCACTTGCTTTACCACTTCGTCAATAACGTCTTCACCAGCGGAAGCGTGCTGGGCGGGGGAAGTGTTGGCGGACTGGTGGGCTCGGCCAACGGGCTGATTGTCAATTCCTCATCGAGTGCAAGCGTAACCGGCGCTAACTATGTAGGCGGTTTGGCCGGGCAGGCGAATGCCACGTTCACTGCTTCCCACGCCACCGGGAACGTAAACGGATCGGGCGGCTTCGTTGGGGGGCTGATCGGCATGACGTTCGGAACCCTTCGGCAGGTCTATGCGACTGGCAGTGTTACCGGCAGCGATTACACCGGGGGGCTGGTCGGCTATACTACTGGCTCGATCATCGATGCCTATGCCAGCGGAAGTGTAACGGGCATTGGCACAGGCACCGGTGGTCTGGCCGGCCTCAACACCGGCTACATCAGCAACACCTATGCCACCGGCGCGGTAGCAGGCCGGATCGCGACTGGCGGACTGGTTGGCTGGAACCAGGCCTTCATCGGCGATTCCTATGCCTCGGGCCGGGTTACATCGCCCGACTATTTCATCGGCGGGTTGATCGGCCGGCAGAACGGTGGGGTCAGCGGGTCTTATTGGGACAGCTACTCCACCGGCCAGTCCGGCTCGGTCGGACCCGGCACCGATCTTGGCGTGAGCGAGGTTACGTCCGATCCCGCGCAGTCCGGGGCGGCCAACTATGGCTTCAATCCGACGGCTTACGCATTTTCAGGAGGGATGGGCAGCTGGGTCCAGATGAACGGCATGCGTCCGTTGGGGGCTTGGGAAGCCGCGCCGATCAGGGGCGGAATTGGGCTCATCACCAATTCGCACCAGTTGCAAATGATCAACGCCAGCACCGATTCGCTGAATGCCAACTACGTGCTCACCGACAATATCGACCTGGCCGAAACCGGGATCATCGCCAATTGCACTGCTGCCGCCAATTGCACGGCGGGCAGTTTTTCGGGAATGTGGGGATCTGGCGGATTTGTTTCGATCGGCACCGATGGAAACAGCGGGCCGCTGAATGCCGGGGCAGGCTTTACGGGCCGGTTTGATGGCACCGGGCACATCATTTCCAATCTGACCATCGATCGGCCCAATGCGTCGTTCACCGGCCTGTTCGGGATCGCCGGGGCAGGCAGCAGCTTCCTGAATTTGGGCCTGACTAACGCAAACGTATCGGGTGCCAGCCAGGTTGGTGCCCTGGCAGGCTTTTCGAACGGATCGTTCAGCAATGTCTATTCGACCGGCCGGGTCAGCGGACCATACAACGATGTTGGCGGCCTGCTTGGCAGTGGCTTCGGCACGATCGCCGATTCATACAGCACCGCCAGCGTTTCCGGCGGCACCAGGGTTGGCGGACTGGCCGGTTCGTTCAACGGGCAAATCAGCAGCAGCCATGCCACCGGCACGGTATCGATGACCGGCGGCTATGGCAGCACGAATGCCGGCGGGCTGGTGGGCAGCGGCGGCGGTGAGATCAACAATTCCTATGCCACCGGCGCGGTAACCAGCGAAGGCTCCGTGGTCGGCGGCTTGGTCGGGGGCTTTAACGGGAACATCCAGGGCAGCTATGCCAGCGGTGCTGTCAGCGGTGACGGCGGCTTGGTCGGTGGACTGATGGGCAGCGGCGGCGGGCAGATCACCAATTCCCACGCCACCGGTAATGTCGCTGGCGGCGGCGGAAGTTCCGGCGGCCTGGCTGGATTCCACAGCGGCACGATCCAGGGCAGCTATGCCAGCGGCGATGTCACAGCAACCAGCGGCTCAGCCGTTGGCGGTTTGGTTGGCCACACCACAGGCTCGGTCGATACAAGCTACGCCACCGGCGCGGTCAGCGGCTATGACAGCGTTGGCGGTCTGGTCGGTGTCGGCGGCGAAGCCACAATCACCGATTCCCACGCTACCGGCGCAACCGGAGGCTACTACTTTGTCGGCGGCTTGATCGGTCAAGCTCGCGGTGGGTCGATTTCCGGATCCTGGGCCAGCGGCGCAGTCCGCGGATCGGGAATCGTGGGCGGCCTTGCGGGGAGAAGTTCGGCTGCGATTACCCGTTCCTATGCCACCGGCAATGTCATCGGGGTTGACAGCGGCAAGAGTGGCACGGCAGGCGGGCTGGTCGGCGAAAACCGCGGGTCGCTTGACGAAACCTATGCCACCGGTTCGGTTACGGCCGAAAACGGCGGACGATTCTACACGATCGGTGGCCTGGTCGGTTACAATAGTTTCGGCGCTTCGATCAACCGGTCCTTCGCCTCAGGCAATGTCAGAACCGGTGGCGGTGAAGCCGGCGGGCTGGTAGGCCAAGGCGGTTACGCAAGCAGTATCACGAACTCCTATGCCACCGGCGATGTTTCCGCCGACGGCGGCTATGCGGGCGGTTTGATTGGCCGGAACCGCGGCTTGATCGACACGACTTATGCATCAGGCCATGTTTCGGGCGGCTCCGGCGGTTACTACGTCGGCGGGCTGATCGGTTTGAATGAGGATCTGGGCCCGATCAACAGTTTCTATGATTCGCAAACTACTGGCCAGTCATTCGGGATCGGTGCGAAGCATGGCGGTGTGGCCGATCTGTTCGGCTCGGTCCAAGGGCTGACAACTGCGCAGATGATGCAGGCAAGCAGCTTCTCAGGCTGGAACATGGACACCACCGGCGGGCAGGACACCATCTGGCGGATCTATGAAGGCTATACCCGGCCGCTGCTGAAAGCCTTCATGACCGGCGTTAACGTCACGGCCGACGGCGGCTCTGCGACAGTCACTTACAATGGCAGCGACCAGTCGGGTGTGTTTGGCCCAACTTATGATGCGACCCTGGTCAGCGATGGTTCGGCTGCGGATGCCGGCCTGATCCTGGGCACGCGGACCTATGATTGCGGCGGCGGCGATGGCAGCTGCACCAATGTTGGCAACTATGCCGTTTCCGCCAATGGCGGTCTCTATTCGGTCCAGCTGGGTTATGACCTGATCCTGTCCGGCCAGAATAGCCTGACGATCAACCCTGCGCTACTCACCTTGACCTACACAGCCGATGCAGCCAGCAGCACCTATGGCTCGTCCCTTGCGTCGCTTGCCGGCAGCGTCAATGCCACGGGCCTGCAAGGCAGTGATACCCTGGCCAGCCTCGGCACGGCCAGCTGGACAACGACGGCGAGCTCGAACAGCAACGCCGGGCGCTACAGCATCACGGGTTCAGGGCTGGCAAACGGCAACTACACCATCACTAACCAGCAGGCATCGGGCAATGCCACAGCCTATACCATCAACCCCGCACTGCTGACCCTGACCTACACGGCCGACAGCACGAGTGTACTGTTCGGGCAATCGTTCCCGGATTTCAGCGGCACCACCAGCGTTAGTGGTCTCGTCAATGGCGACACCATGCAAGCTGTGCTGGCCGGAGCAGTCAGCTGGGCGACCCCGGCCACGTCCGTCTCGCCTGCGGGTCGCTATGCGATCAATGGATCCGGGCTGACGGCAAGTGCCAACTATGTGCTGACTGCAATCCAGGCCACTGGAAATTCCGCGGCTTTGACGATCAATGCTTCGGATCAGGCGATCACTGCTTTCCAGCCAGGCCTGACAACCGGGCAGCCAGAAACGCAACCGCTGCCGCGGGGGCAATCGGGCGGCACGGGCAGCACCAGCTGTTCTCCGACCGGCATAACTGAAGCCAATCGCCGCGGGGAAACTGCGGTTCTGACTGAAACAGGTTGGACCTGCAAGCAGCAGCCAGCCAGCCAATGACCAAGATGTGCCGACGACATTTCGCAACGTAAGCCGGTTCCTGGATCGCGGCGAGCTTGTCCTGCGTGCGTTATCTATCTTCGGTTTGAGTCCGCTTGCTTCTGCATGCAGCCAAGAGGGCTGGGGGTATTCTGGGGCGGATTAAAAATTGCCGATACCACCAGAGGCGTCACGGAAGACGCGTATGGATCATGACTATAAATCGGCGAGATAGCTTCACGAAAACATCCGTTTAGTCGCAGGAAGGCGGCGGGAAAGCCCTGCTCTTCAGCCAGAATGTGCGTCCCGGTTGGCCAGTACACCGTGTTACTTCTCCTGTTGGTTGACGAGGGCTTTGCCCGCGTCGGGTCAGGCCCGGCGGGTTTTAGGCCGGTCAAGCTGCCCTCACAGATGGGATTTTCTGGATCGCGTAGAGCTAGATTTCATTCCAGTGGACTCGTGAAACATCGAACCGGCCCTCTTGACACATCATACCAAATCAACCTAATTGGCCTGACCATTAAGTATAACCGATTCTGGGAGGGGTTTTGATGTCTCGCAAGTTTGCTCTGCTCGCCGGGTTCTCGACCCTGGCTTTTGCTCAACCCGTCCTCGCACAGGCGAATGCATCTGACGAACCGCCGGGGGGCGGGCTTGAGGAGATTGTCGTCACCGCGCAAAAGCGCGAACAGAATATGCAGGATGTGCCGGTTTCGGTTACGGCGATCAGCGCAGACGCGCTTGAAAAGAAGGGCATCGCGGACTTCACCGACCTGACGCGAGCAGCACCTGCCTTGACGGTTACCCAGGCGACCTCGTCGCCTAACAATTCGATCATCCTGCGCGGTATCGGCACATTTGCCTTCTCGATCGGGGTCGAACCGAGCGTGGCAGTGATCATCGACGATCTGCCTGTGGTGCAACAGGCCCAGGCCTTTGACACGCTGGGCGACGTCGAACGGATCGAAGTTCTGAAGGGGCCGCAAGGGACGCTGTTCGGCAAGAACGCGTCCGCAGGCGTGGTGAACATTGTTACCAAAGAGCCGGCCCGGCAATTCAGCGGCAAGCTAGCTGTTACGGGTGCCACGGATGACGACTACCGCGTCGAGGCCTCGCTGTCAGGCCCGTTTGGCGACAGCGATTCCGGATATCGCCTGGGCGCCTTCTATCACAGCTTCAAGGGCAACGTTCACAACCTGACCACCGGGCATTGGATCGGTGACCAGGAAGCCTACGGCATCCGTGCCAAGCTCAAACTGGCCATGAGCGACCGGGTCACACTCACGCTTGGCGGATCCTGGGCCAAGACGACCCAGAACGGCACCTCACAGACGATCCTCTCGATCGATCCCACCGGTACACCGCGGGTGATCGGCGGCGCATTGCTGGTGCCAACTCTTATCGGCATCACGCCCGGCGCTGGCAACCAGAATGCCCGCATAGACGCCGAGGGCGCGACTACCAACGAAACCGGCACGCTTTCAGGCCGCGTGGTTGCGGATCTTGGCAGCGTAAACCTTATCGTTGTGACCGGCTATCAGGATTGGAAGTACAATTTCCAGAACGATACCGACAACACCGACATCAATGTGCTGAGCGCTCTCACCGGAGGTGCCTTCAACGGTGGCATCGCCCAGAGCGGGCCCTATCATTCGCGGATGTTCACGCAAGAACTGCGGTTCGTTTCGACCGGCAAAGGCCCGTTCAAATACGTGTTCGGTGCCTTCTACGCTGATGCGAAGACAGACCGGGCGTTCACTCGTGGCCCGGTCGTCTTGCTTGCCAACTGGGATGCAACCGCAACCAGCAAGAGCCTCGGACTGTTCGCGCAGGCTGACTATACGCTGCCGTCGAATACCACGATTTCTGGCGGGGTTCGCTATAACAACGAGAAGATCGGGGTCCGCTTCGATAACAAGCTGTCCAACGCGACGGCCAACACTTGCCTGACCGGTAACCCGTTGTGCCGTGGCTCCAACAAGGATGACGTTGTTACCTGGAAGGTATCAATCGCCCAGGAACTGGTACCCCAGGTTATGGTCTATGGCAGTGTCGCGCGGGGCTACAAG
>CALMBN010000195.1 GCA_937860195.1 uncultured Novosphingobium sp. | reverse complement strand
CGGTGCACACGGCCGGGCAATTGCGCGATCTCGAGCCGGCACTGATGGGGCCTCTTGATCGGATCGCGACGTGGCAATCGTTGACTTGCGGTCTGCGATTGGTATCTGCGGTAACCAAGCGCCGCAAATGACGTGCGTACAGGATCTGATCGCCTCCTCCCCAGGTGGGTGATTTGAGATGTTCCACAGGGAGAGTGACATGAAGTTCTCAGCCGTTTTGAGCACCGGCGTATCCGCCGCTGCTTTGTTCCTGATTCCAGTCGCACCGGCGATGGCGCAGGATGCTGCCCCGGTTGACGAGGCGACTGAAGAAGAGGCCAAGGATGGCGAAATCGTCGTCATGGCGCAGGGCCGGGCTCAGCAGCTTGCGGATGTGCCGGTTGCGATCTCGGCGGTGAATGCCGATGCGCTGGCCAACAGCGGCGCGAATGACATTCGCCAACTCAACCAGCTCGCGCCATCACTCATCGTTTCGTCGACTGGTTCGGAAGCCAACGGTTCGGCCCGAATTCGCGGGATCGGCACGGTCGGGGACAATCCCGGGCTGGAAAGCTCGGTTCCGGTGTTCATTGACGGGGTTTATCGCTCGCGTTCGGGCATCGGCCTCAACGAACTTGGCGAAATTGACCGGGTCGAAGTGCAGCGCGGTCCGCAGGGCACGCTCGGCGGGCGCAACAGCTCGGCCGGACTGATCTCGATCTATTCCAAGAAGCCTTCGTTCCAGTTCGGCGGCGCAGCCGAAGCGACCTATGGCAACTATGACTTCATGCGGGTCAGCGCTTCGCTCACCGGACCGCTATCTGAAACCATGGCCGCACGGGTTGACGGTGTCTACGTTCGCCGTGATGGATTTCTGACCGATCCGCAGAACGGGATCGACGTCAACAACCGCAACCGCATCTTCGTGCGCGGGCAATTGCTTTGGGAGCCGTCGAGCACTGTCACCGTCCGCCTGATTGGTGACTATACCTGGCGCGATGAGCGTTGCTGCGGCGCGATCTATCTGGATCGCAGCGTCAATCCCTATGTCGGCGATCTGATGAACCCGTCGACCCCGCTGACTCCGCTCCAGACCAACGGCAACAACATAATCAACGTGCTGCGTGATCTGGGTCAGCCACTGGCAGGCTTCACTCCCGGCTATGACCGCACGATCTATGTCTCGAATGGGCGCAGCTATCAGGGCAAGACCACAGACTATGGCTTTTCGGGCGAGGTAAAATGGGATCTGGGCGGCGCGACGCTGACCTCGATCACCGCCTATCGCCAGTACCGCGCGGGACAAGGGTCCGATACCGACTATGGCCGGGTCGATATCCTCTACCGCACCCCGGATGACAACATCTACCGTCAGTTCCGCACCTTCACGCAGGAAGTGCGCCTGCAGGGCGAGGCCTTTGGCGGCAAGCTCGACTGGCTGGTTGGCGGCATCTACATCAACGAAAAACTGACCACCCGCGACAACCTGAAATTCGGCAGCCAGTATGGCCGCTTTGCGGCATGCCGGATCCTGTCCGGCGGCGGGCTTGCTGGCCTCTATTCGCCAACCAACCCTTCGTGCCTGGTCCCAGTCGTTGGCCCGGCTACAATTTCCGGGGCGACTGGCGGCGGAGCGACCGGGGCAGACATCGTTGCGGCATTCACCGCGCTTGATAACATGGCCAATGTCGGCTCGACCGGCGATGAATACCGCCAGCACGGCAAGAGCTGGGCGTTGTTCACGCACAACATCGTGCACATTACCGACAAGCTCGATCTGACCCTGGGTGTCCGTTACACCAATGACACCAAGGACTTCGGCGCGACCTTTGCCAACAACAACACGGTCTGCACCACCGTGCAGGGGCTGGTGCTGGACGATCTGGTCAGCACCACCACCAACGCCACCGCCAAGGCTTTGGCCGGGGCGCTGATCGGGCTGTCCTGCCAGGGCAACTCGACCGCCGAACTCAATGGTGTCTCGATCAATTCAAGCCGCAGCGAAAATGAATGGACCGGCACGGCGATCCTTTCATACCGGCCGACCGATGACCTGATGGTCTATGGCAGCTATTCGCGCGGCTATAAGGCTGGCGGGTTCAACCTGGATCGATCGGCACTCAAGCCTTCATGGGTAGCCAGAAGGACAGGGGGGCTACTCAGCGACCTCGACGCGATCGACAAAA
>CALMBN010000194.1 GCA_937860195.1 uncultured Novosphingobium sp. | reverse complement strand
AAGCGCAGGTGCGGCCACGCTCCGGGCTCGCGGTCAAGCATGGGGTCACAGTCCTGAACGCGCCGGGCACGATCGACAGCGACTATCGCGGTGAACTGAAAGTGATCCTGATCAACCACGGCCCGGAACCCTTCGCGATCCAGCGCGGCGACCGGGTGGCGCAACTGGTGCTGGCTCCGGTGACCCGGGCAGGGTGGGTTGAGGTGAGCGAACTGGACGAGACCGAACGCGGCGAAGGTGGCTTCGGGTCGACCGGCGGAGTGTTCGCGCTGAGCGAGTAGCCCCAAGCAAAAAGGCGGGCCCGTTGCCGGTCCCGCCCCTTGATCTCAAACATCGTTGAATCAATTTTTGCGCTGCTTCTCCGGCGCGACTGAAATCCGCACAGTCTCGCCCGAATTTCCGGGGAAGCCGGTGAACATTGCTTCGACCAGGTTGGGTACCAGATAGCCCAGTCGGTTCGAGGTGCTGGCGGCCTCGGCCCGGCCTTCGAACAGGCGCTGTCCATCGGCGCGGCGATCGATCTTCAGGCTGACCGCGCTGACGAACACGGTGTAGCTTTCATAGCCGCCGTGGCCACCGAACCACGGATCGTGCCAGCCGAAACCCCAGGCTCCGCGTGGATAGTACGGGCTGTAATAGCCCCGCCGCCCCCAGGAACCCCAGCGCGGATAGCCGCGCCAGCCCGACCAATAGGGATCGGAAAAGCCGGTGGACCGAACCTGATTGCGGCCCTTGTCGACCCCGTAATCGAACCGGACGACCAGATCGGCCGACGCAGGATCCGCAGCGCGGACATAGCCGAGACTATTCATCTTGGTATCAACCAGCGAAGCATATTGCGAAAATTCGAGGCCGCCCGCCAGCGCCGGATCATCGGCGACAATCGCATAGCTCTGCCCCTGCGGGGCCGGCAATTGCGCGGAAAAGCGCTGAACATCAGCCTTGAATGGCGTCGCGCAGGCAGCCAGCGTGGCCAAAGCCAGCGGCACCAGTGCAAGCTTTAGCCAGCCAAGCGGTGTGCGTTCAAAGCGAGCCATCGATCCATTCCCCGTTGTTGTGCGTACAGATGCGAATCGCTGCACCGGACAGCGCAAAGTGTAGGATTGCCAGGAGGCTAGGGGAAGGCGGCTTAATCGGGCTTGAATGAACGAGTCCCGGTCTGGTGCGCTTTACCGCACCAAACCCAGCGCCGCATAAACCGCCGCGAGTGTCGGCCCGGCCAGTTCCCGCGCTTTCAGCGCGCCCCGCGCCAGGATCGCATCGAGCGCTTCGCGGTCCTGGCGCAGTTCCATGAACCGGGCGCCTATCGGAGCGAGGCTTTCAACCAGTAGTTCGCCCAGTGCGGGCTTGAACTTGCCAAAGCCGTGGCCGCCGAACTCGTTCAGCACCGCATCGACACTGGTTCCGGCCATCGCGGCGTAGATCCCGACCAGATTGGCGGCTTCGGCGCGGCCTTCGAGGCCGACCTTGTCGCTGGGGAGCGGTTCGGGATCGGTCTTGGCCTTCTTGATCTTGGCCATGATCGTATCGGTATCGTCGGTCAGATTGATCCGGCTCATATCGCTGGGATCGGACTTGCTCATCTTGGCGCTGCCATCGCGCAGGCTCATGATCCGGGCGGCTTCGGGTGGGATGATCGGCTCGGGCAAAGTGAACACCGGCACATCCTCTGTGCCGAAATCGTTGTTGAACTTTTGCGCGATGTCGCGGGCCAGCTCCAGATGCTGCTTCTGATCCTCACCT
The DNA here is from genome assembly GCA_937860195.1 of uncultured Novosphingobium sp. Taxonomy (GTDB): domain Bacteria; phylum Pseudomonadota; class Alphaproteobacteria; order Sphingomonadales; family Sphingomonadaceae; genus Novosphingobium. Next base: position 636 of record CALMBN010000194.1, on the reverse strand, counting down.
ACGGGCACGTGGGTGGCCTGATAGAGCAGCACATCGGCGGCTTGCAGCACCGGATAGGTGAACAGCGCGACCGACTGGCCTTCGCGGTTCTTGCCGGCCTTGTCTTTCCACTGGGTCATCCGGTTCAGCCAACCCATCCGGGCGGTGCCCGACAGCAGCCATTGCAGTTCGGCGTGCATCGGCACCTGCGCCTGGTTGAACAGCACCGAGCGCGCCGGATCGATTCCGCAGGCCACAAGCGCGGCGGTCATTGCCAACGTGTTTTCGCGCAGTTCAGCTGGCACGTGCGGTTGGCTGATCGCGTGAAGATCGGCGAGGAAATAGAGGCTTTGCCCGCCCCGCGCTGCAACCTCATCCTGCATCTTCACCCAATTGCGGATCGCCCCCAGGTAGTTGCCGAGGTGGAGATTGCCGGTGGGCTGGATGCCGGAAACGATACGCATGGGAGGTTACTCTGCCTTCGGGTTCTGCTTGCGGGTCAACATGGTGATCTTGGAACGATCGATTGCGCCGGTCAGCCAAGCCAGCGCGAAATAGACGAAAGCGCCCGCGCTGACCAGCAGTCCGATCGACAGCACGCGCGCGCCAAGTCCGCCGTCGAACCAGCCTGAGCCATATGGAGCGAGCAGATAAATC
>CALMBN010000193.1 GCA_937860195.1 uncultured Novosphingobium sp. | reverse complement strand
GGTTGTGGCGGCGCTTCATCCGCTTGAGGATCAGATCATGGCCATGCTGGAGCGATAAGTGCAAGTGGGGCATCAGGCGCGGCTCGGCGGCGATCCGCTCGAACAAGCCGGGGTCGATTTCGACACCGTCAACTGACGAAAGCCGCAGTCGGGCGAGTTCCGGGAATGCAGCGAGGATTGCTCCGACCAGATCGCCGAGCGGAGGAGTGTCCGGCAGGTCATGGCCCCATGATGTCAGATCAACACCCGTCAGGACCACCTCGCGCGAGCCCAGTGCGAGATGCCGCTCAACGTCGCGAAGCACGCCGGCAACCCCCAGCGAGCGGCTCGGCCCGCGGCCTTGCGGGATTACGCAAAAAGTGCAGTCATGGTCGCAGCCGTTTTGCACAGCGATGAAGGCCCGGGTGTGTAGACGCACAGCAGCTTCGACCGGAGCGACATTCCAGGCTCGCGGATCGAGCTTGGCAGTGTTGGCGATCAAGCCGTCGACCTCGGGCATGGCGGCAATCGCAGCCCGCTCCACCTCTGCGGCACATCCAGTTACGAGCAGCCGTGCATCGGGCCGATCACGGCGGGCGCGACGGATCGCCTGGCGGGTCTGGCGGACAGCCTCGCGAGTGACGGCGCACGAGTTCACCACCACGAGGTTGTCCTCGCCGGCCAGTAACCCGCGCAGTTCCTCACTTTCAGAGAGGTTCAGCCGGCATCCGAGCGAGATCACGTCAGCCAAATTCGTCGCTTTCGAACTCGCCTCGAAAGCTCTCTGCCGCTGGGCCGGTCATCAGGATCCGGCCAGTGGCAGTCGATTCGATCCGCAAATCGCCTCCCGGCAGCGAGACCGTCACGACCCGGTCCACCAAACCGCGCCGCATTGCGCCGATTGCCGTGGCACAAGCGCCGGTGCCGCAGGCCCGGGTCTCCCCGGCGCCGCGTTCCCAGACCCGCAAGCGAATCTGCTCGCGGCTCGTGATCGTCGCGACATTGACATTTATCCGCTCTGGAAAAAGCGGGTCGTGCTCAATCTCTGGCCCAAGAGTGTCAAGATCCACCGCGCTGCAATCGGGCACGAAGAAGATCACGTGCGGGTTTCCGACATTGACTGTGGTCGGGTTTTCCAGCGCACCCCAGGCGACCGGCATGATGTGGGTGTCCATCGCATAAGCGAGCGGGATTTGGTCCCATGCGAACCGGGGCTCGCCCATGTCCACGCTGACGTCGCTTCCGCACTGATTGACTTCAATCAGGCCGCCCAGCGTCTCGATCCAAGCAGATCCGCCCAGTATCAATCCGATCGCGCGTGAAGCATTGCCGCACGATTCGACTTCGCCGCCATCATGATTGAAAAACCGGGCCTTGAGTGCCGCTACTTTCGAAGGTTCGAGCACTACCAGCTGATCGCAGCCGATTCCGGTGCGACGATCTGCCAGTGCCGCTGCAAAGGCTGTCGTCAGCGCAGGTAGTGGCTGGGCACGCCCATCGAGCACGACGAAATCGTTGCCCAGCCCGTGCATCTTGATGAAGGGAACCCGCATGCCCCGCGCTCTATGCGCTGCATCGGGCGGCGTAAAGTGTGCCGGTCAGGCGCGGCGGGCGTGTGGGGCTGCGGGTTCGGCAGTCGTTTGGGCAGGACCTTCGAGCAGCAGGTTGAGCTGCGCCAGTTCCGTTTTCGTATCCTCGGCTGATTCGGGGTAGCCATAGAAGAACCCTTGGCCCTTGAAACTGCCCAGTTCGCGCATTCTGGCGAGCACTTCCTCGTTCTCGATACCTTCGGCAGTGATCGGCAAACCCAATCCGTTGCCGAGTGCGATGATCGACTGTATGATCGTCGCACTTTCCGGGCTGTCGAGCACGGTGGCAACAAAGCTGCGGTCAATCTTGATCCGGTCAAACGGCAAGGACCGCAGCTGCGAGAGTGAACTGTAGCCGGTGCCGAAATCATCAAGGCTCACCTTGATCCCCTGGTTTTGCAGGCTGGTGATCATCGAGCGGACCAACCCGATATTCTCAAGCAGGCAGCTTTCAGTGATTTCGATTTCCAGGCGGTTGGGCGGAAAATTAGCCTCGACGAGCAGTTTGAGCAGTTTTTGCGCAAACCATGGATCGCGCAACTGGACAGGCGAAATGTTTACCGAAAGGGTCAGCTTCGGATCCCAGTTTCGGGCATCAATCAGTGCCTGCCGGATCAGCTGTTCTGAAATCTGCGCGATAAAGCCGATCTCTTCGGCCACTGGCACGAATAATTCGGGACTGATCGGGCCAAGTGTCGGCGAAGTCCAGCGCGCCAGCATTTCAAATCCGGTCAACTCGGCAGACTCAAGATCGACCAGCTTTTGATAGAATGGAATGAATTCCCCGCGGCCAACTCCTTTGCGGATCCCCGATTCCAGTTCCCTGCGAAATTTGAGCTCGCTCTCCATTGCCGGATCGAACCAGCAATGGCGGTTGCGGCCACGCTTTTTGGCGTGGTACATCGCGACATCAGCATTGTGCAGCACTGCTTGGGCATCGTCGCTTGAACCTGGGTCGCGCCGGGCGATCCCGGCAGAGATTGTGGTTTCAATTTCAGATTCGCCAAATCGCACCGGCATGGCCACAGCCGCAATCAAGCCTTCGACCAGCGTGTCAACCTGTTCGGGGCGGGCAGCCGGGAATGCCAGAACACAGGCGAATTCATCCCCGCCGATCCGGGCCAGCAAGGCGCCGTCGGGCAAGTTATGACCTAACCTGTCTGCTGCTTCGCACAGAATGGCATCACCGGCCGCATGGCTGTTGCCATCGTTGACCTGTTTGAACTTGTCGAGATCGAGCATCACCACTGCCACTGCTTCTCCGCGCGCTGCGGCTGCAGCAATCAGTTGATCGGTGGCAGCAGCAAGCGTGCGGCGGTTGAGGCATCCGGTCAGTGCATCGGTTTCGGACAGCAGCCGGGCCTGTTTTTCCGCACGGCGGCGATCGGCGACTTCACCGGTCAGTTCCCGATAGCGCCGCCAACCGAAAATCACGAGTGCGATGTTGAGCAGCATGGCACTTATCAGCAGGTTGTCCGGCCCGATCCACTGACCCGACATTGCCCGAATAATCGGTCAGGTCGGTCTTGATGAACGGCAGGAAGCCGTCCGGCGTCAATGGCGTGAAGTTGGCCGCACTCGGCGACACGTTCGGCGCGATCGTCGAATAATCGCGATTGGCCGCTG
>CALMBN010000192.1 GCA_937860195.1 uncultured Novosphingobium sp. | reverse complement strand
GTCGCGTCCGCCCTTGCCAAAGTTGATCGCCTCCCATTCCATGCCGGCCTTGCTGATCGCATCCTTCGTGCGCTGCGCCAGATCGCCCTCGATCCGCGGCCGCTCGAGCCAATTGACGATCATGGCGAGCACAGCCAGCGGCAGCAGCCCCCACAACCAACGCGACGGTTTGCACCTCATGATGCTATGCGCTCCCCAAAACTCGACAAACTTCGCCTCGAACCCGTATACTTCGTGCGGCCCAATCTACCTCGTGCGAACAGACTGCCGCATTTCATGCTGTTGCGTCACGGCAATCCGGTGACGCGCTACTCGATCGATCGAATGTGAACAGGTATGCGGCTTGAAAAGCATAGGCGCACCCTCGCATAGCATGCTCGCACAGGCAGCGATCCTCGATGACAGCGATCCGCGGAGCCCCGCGCAAACGCCGGTCGTCCGCGACGATTGCAACGACTCCCCGCTCCCGATCGACGAGCACCGCGGCGCCGGCTTGGCCCCCTTCTCCCCGCCTCACGATCTAACCCGACTATAGCCAAGTGTCGGCTTCATTCCAAGGGGCGAGCCACGGTGAAGGTTCATCCTTTCGATCGGCAAGCCGTTGCTGGCGCGGAGCAATATGACGGCGCATTGCTGGCGTTCGCCGGCTGCGCCTGCTGCGTTCCCGTAATGCGGCAGGAGTGTTTCTTCCATCGCGATGGCAGTCGTTGCTGCCCGACTGCGCGAACGGTGATGACGGCTACCCGGCTCTCGTCGTTCTCGAGAGCGCGTTGACTTTGCCGAGCAGACCGACATTCTGCTATGCAGCGATTGCGCTCAACGACGATCCGGGGTCCGAAGGCTGCCGGAAGGGTCATTCATCAACTGGTCTTCGGGAGGACATCTCATGCTGCTCAAGAACAAGACGATCTGTATGACCGGAGGCGCTTCTGGAATAGGTCGGGCGACCGTGCAGGCGCTGGCGGCAGAAGGGGCCCGCGTGTTGCTGTGCGACATCAACGAGGCCGGTGCGCGCGAAACTGCGGCGATGCTGCCGGCGGAGCAAAGCTCGGTCCACAAGCTTGATGTGCGTGACCGCGAAGCCTGGGACGCTGCGCTTGAGGCTTGCGCCAAAGCCGGCGGCGGCAAGATCGACGTGGTGTTCAACAACGCCGGGATTCCGCTTGGTGGAAACCTGATCGACAACAATGTCGCAGAGATCGAGCGCTGCCTCGATATCAACCTCAAAGGCGTGCTGTTTGGCGCGCAGGCAGCGCACCCTTGGCTGAAGGCCAGCGCGCCGGGTTCGTGCCTGCTCAACACCGCCAGCGCCGCCGGGATCTATGGAACCCCAGGCGCTTCGGTCTATTCCGCGACCAAGTTCGGGGTCCGGGCGATCACCGAATGCCTCGACGCCGAATGGGCGCCCGACGAGATCAAGGTCTGCGACCTGATGCCGGGCTTCATTGATACCCCGCTGATCGACATGAACCCCAATGCCGGATCGAACGAAGACATCCGAAGCCGCGTGCTCGAAGCTGGCCTCGAAATCTCCCCGGTCGCTGACGTCGCCGATGCAGCTTGGAAAGCGGTTCATGGCAAGGACCTGCACAACCGAGTGGGTAAATCCGCCCACCGCCTCGCCTTTGCCGCACGGTGGATGCCGGGGCGGCTGCGCAAGATGACCCGCAATTCGGGACAACCGCTCGGCGGCTAGATCAGAGGTAGCCCTCGATCGTCCGCGCCATCGCGGCATCGCGGGCGGACAGCCCATCGGCATCGTGGGTGGTCAGGGTCATTTCGACGCGGTTGTATACGTTGAACCATTCGGGGTGGTGATCGTGCTTGTCGGCATAGAGCGCGACGCGGGTCATGAATCCGAAGGCAGCGTTGAAATCGCCGAATTTGAAGGTGCGCAGGATCGCTTTGCCATCTTCGCGCAGCGTCCAGCCAGGCAGCTCGGTCAGCAGGGCGGCGGTTTCAGCTTCGGTCAGGCAGGGGATCATCATGGCCAAAGACTAACCGCATCTCTCAACCGCGTCACCCTGAACTTGGTTCAGGGCCCATCAGGCGGTTTGCCCATCGCCTTGCTCTGGCACCGAGCAGCGCCGTCAGGTGCGCCCCTGCACTTCGGTCTCGGCGGCGAAATGGGCCCTGAACCAAGTTCAGGGTGACGGTTATTTTGAGGTTTGGGTGCGGAAATTGTTTTCGCGCAGTTCGGCCTTGCTCGGCAACATTCGCTCCAGCCAGCGCCGCAGCGCCGGGGTGCGGCGTTCGGTCAGTTGGGCGATCCCCGCGCAGATCACCAGTGTGACCACAATCGGCGCAAGCACCCACCAGAGACCCGGCGGCAATTGCGGACCGAACCGCTCAAGTAAGTCGAGCACCGGAAAATGGAACAGGTAGAGCGAGAACGAGAACCCGGCGGCCCAGCGGATCGGGGCCACCCATCGCTCCAACCCGTCCGCCGCCAGATGCGCCAGCGGGCGCAATGCGGCCAGCGCGACGACCACCGTGGCGGTCAGCGCATAGTCGCTGAGCACCCATTCGGACATGCCCAGCGCAAACGGCACCTGACCCCGCAACCACAGCAGCGCATTCAGATCAAACAGCCGGATGACTTGCAGCATCGCGGCGCAGCCGAGCAGATAGATCGCGCCCTGCACCGCCGACAGGCTCCACGCCCAGGCCGAGCGATTGAGCCAGGCCCCCGCCAGCCACAGCGGGAACAGCAACACCACGTTGAATCCCGCAAGCAGCGCCATCGCCGCCAGCACGGCCACCCGCTGCCAGCCGCGCAGGAAGAACCCGGCGCCGAACAGCGCGTAATACCAGACTTCATAGCACAGCGACCAATAGGGCTGATTGCCCCAGCTCGGCGCACCGAGCCATGGCGACTGGCTGAGGAAGGTCAAGCTGGCGAACACCGAATGCGCGCCCTTGGCGGCAAAATCGGCGGGCAGCGGCCCATCCAGCGCTTTCATTCCGGCATAGGCCAGCGCCGACAGCAGCACCGCCGGGACTGCGACCGGCACAATCCGTGCGGTCCGGGCCAAGGCGTAGTCACGCAGGCTGGTCCGGCGGCGGAGCGCAGAATCCGCAATAACCAGACCCGAGAGCACGAAGAATACGACAACGCAGCTGTGCGACAGGCGGAGCGTGAACGGCATCTGCTCGGCCAAGCCATAGAAGTCGGCCGCGTGCACCGCCAAGACCCCCAGCGCCGACAAAAAGCGCAAGGCATCGAGCGCGATCGACATCGGCCGGGTGATGAAGCGGTCTGCCTCCATCGCTGCCGGTTAGCCGAATATGGTGAATGTTCGGTTAGGGACCCACGCCAAATCCTACCCTCTTGGGGGAGGTGGCAGTCGCGAAGCGACTGACGGAGGGGGCCGTCTGGGCCAAATTCCCCCTCCGACCCATCGGCGACGGGCCACCTCCCCCAGCGGGGGAGGATTGGGCAGCGCGACCTTGGCAGCCGCCGTCCTTTGCCCTATCGCCCGCCGCGATGGAAGCCTGCCGCCTTGCCGCGCACGATCTTGCCTGCCGCCGCGGGGATCGGCTGCTGTTCGCCAAACTTTCGTTTGCGCTGGAAGACGGGGCGGGGCTGCAACTGGTGGGGTCAAACGGGATCGGCAAATCCAGCCTGATCCGGATACTGGCCGGACTGCTGGGGCCATTTACCGGAACGGTTGACCGGACTGGAGCGGTAGGCCTGCTCGATGAGCGTCCCGCACTCGATCCACATCTGCCGCTGGGACAGGCGCTGGGCCTATGGGCAGACATCGACGGATTGGGGTTCCTGGCGCGCGAAAGCTGCGCCGAGCGGGCGGGTTTGCACGATCTGCTCGAAGTGCCAGTGCGCTATCTTTCGACCGGCCAGAAAAAGCGCGCCGCGCTGGCCCGGCTGATTGGGCAGCAAGCGCCGATCTGGTTGCTCGACGAACCGCTCAACGGGCTTGACACCAAGGGCGTTGAATTCGTCGAAGAATTGACAGCAGAGCATTGTGCGAGTGGCGGGATCGCAGTGATCGCCTCGCACCAGCCGTTTGACCTGCCCGGCATGGCACGAATTGAGCTTTCGAGCTTTCTCCCTTCCCCGTTGGGGAAGGATCGGGGATGGGGGCTCGACGCTGGCGATGAACCCCCACCCCAACCCCTCCCCAATGGGGAGGGGCTTTCATGAGCCTGTTTCTCACCCTCCTGCGCCGCGACTTGGCGCAACTGCTGCTCGGCGGGCGGCGCGGCGGGGCTTTGTTGCCAGTGCTGTTTTTCCTCGCGGTGGCGATGCTTTATCCTTTTGCTGTCGGACCCGATGGTCCGGTACTGGCGCGGACCGGCGGCGGGGTGATCTGGGTGGCGGCGCTGCTGGCCGCGATCCTGCCGCTTGACCGGCTGATCGAACCCGATCTGGAACTCGGCATGTTCGATCAATGGGCGCTGCGGGGAATTAGCGAAGAGTGGCTCGTCGCGGTGCGGGTGCTGGCCCACTGGCTCAGCTTTGGCCCGCCCTTGATGCTGGCCGCTCTGCCCGCCTCGGCGCTGGTCGGGATCGATGGGCAGACGCTGTGGCTGGTGGAACTGGGGCTTTTGGCGGGAACCCCCGGCCTTGCTGCGCTCGGCGTGCTGGTCGCCGCGATCACCGCCGGCCTGCGCGGCGGCGCGGCGCTGGGCGGATTGCTGGCGATCCCGCTCGCCGTGCCGCTGCTGGTGTTCGGCGCGGGCAGTCTGGCGGTGGGCGGGGAAAGCGGTCTGGCGCTAACCGCCGCGTTCAGCCTGGTGCTGCTCGCGATCACGCCCTTTGCGGCAGGCGCGGCGATCCGGAGTGGCCGGGGATAAAGTGAAAGGGGGTTCACGCAGAGGCGCAGAGAAGAAGAGAGAGGCGCGG
>CALMBN010000191.1 GCA_937860195.1 uncultured Novosphingobium sp. | reverse complement strand
CGAACTGTTCGCAGCCGCCGGACTCGATACCAAAGCCGCCAAGCTCCGTTCAAAGCAGGTGTTTCACTGGCTATACCATCGCGGCGTGACGGACTTTGACGCGATGACCGATATCGCCAAGGCGATGCGTCCGTGGCTGGCCGGACGTTTTGTGATCGGGCGGCCAGAAATCGTGCTGGCCCAGCATTCCAGTGACGGCACCCGTAAATGGCTGCTCAAGACCGCTGACGATCACGAGTATGAAATGGTTTTCATCCCCGATGAGACCCGCGGCACGCTGTGTGTTTCAAGCCAGGTCGGCTGCACGCTCAATTGCCGGTTTTGCCATACGGGCACGATGCGACTGGTCCGCAATCTGACCCCCGGCGAGATTGTCGGTCAGGTCATGCTGGCGCGCGACGCACTGGGTGAATGGCCCAAGGGTTCGATGTCCGGTCTGGATGAGGTCGAGGATGATGACGGCGGCGGCTATTCCGCCGATGGCCGCCTGCTGACCAATATCGTGATGATGGGCATGGGTGAACCGCTTTATAACTTCGAGAATGTCCGCGATGCGTTGAAGCTGGTGATGGACGGCGATGGCTTGGCGTTGTCCAAGCGGCGGATCACGCTATCGACCAGCGGCGTCGTGCCAATGATGGCCCGGGCCGGGGCAGAGATCGGGGTCAACCTCGCGGTTTCGCTTCACGCCACAACCAAAGAAGTCCGCGACGAGATCGTACCGATCAACCGCAAATATGGGCTTGAGGAGCTGCTGCAGGCCTGCGCCGATTATCCCGGCCTTTCCAACGCGCGGCGAATCACGTTTGAATATGTGATGCTGAAGGACAAGAACGATAGCGATGACGATGCACGCGAACTGGTTCGGTTGATCAAGCAGTACAGACTGCCGGCCAAGGTCAACCTGATCCCCTTCAATCCCTGGCCCGGTGCGGGCTATGAATGCTCCACCCCCCAGCGGATCAAGCGCTTTTCGGACATTGTCTTTGATGCCGGAATCAGCGCTCCGGTCCGCACCCCGCGCGGGCGCGATATTGATGCCGCCTGCGGCCAGCTGAAGACCGCCGCAACGAAAATGAGCCGGGCCGAACTGGACCGATTGGCCGAAGAAAAGCAGGCGGCACTCGGCTGATCCTGCTTTGAGCACGGCTCGTCAGGCGCGGAAATCTGTCGTTCATTTGCTGAGGCGCAACGTGCCATGGTAATCAACCCAACAGGAGCAAGACCCATGAACAAGGCGCTAACTGCGGTGATCCTCGCGGCCACGATGCTGACCTCTGCCGCCCCGGCCCTGGCCGATGGGCCACGCTGGGCCCCGGCCCACGGCTGGCACGATGATGATGGCGATATCCGTTACAAGCGGACCAAGAACGGTGTGCGCTATTGGCGCGGTGAAGACGGACGATACTATTGCCGGCGCGGCAACGGCACCGTTGGCCTGCTGGCTGGAGCAGCACTGGGCGCGTTACTTGGCCGGGCAATCGACACCCGGGGCGAACGGGTGACCGGAACGGTTCTGGGCGCAGCAGCCGGGGCGCTGGTCGGTAATGAACTGGCACAAGGGCCATCGCGCTGCCGCTAGATTCGATGTTCAGCTGTTGACCTGACGGGCCATCCTCAGCAAAGCCACTGCGGATGGCTCGACCCGCAGTCCTTATCACTGGTGCCGCCAAACGCATCGGTGCCGTGCTCGCGCGGCGCTTTGCCACCGCCGGTTGGCACGTGGTGGTTCATGCCGGTCACTCGCCCGAATTTGCCCGCGAATTTGCCGCGACCCTCCCATCCGCCGAAGTGGTCGAGGCTGACCTGATTGACCGCGATGCCGCGCTGGCGATGATCGACGATCTCGCAGTCCGGCTGCCCGATTGGCGGGTGCTGGTGAACAGCGCGGCAGTGTTCAAATCCGATACCGCCAAAGCGATCCAGCCCGCCGTTTTTGCCGAGGCAATGCGGGTCAACGCCGAAGTTCCGACCGCCCTGGCCCAGGCCTTTCTGGCCAAGGCGCAGGCCAGGGGCGGCAAGCGGGTGATCCAGTTCCTCGACCAGAAGTTGCGCAATCCCAATCCCGATTTCTTCAGCTACACCATGGCCAAACATGCCTTGGCCAGCACGGTCAAGATGCTGGCGATGGCGCAGACCGATCCCGCCAGCCGGGTCTATGGCCTCGCCCCCGGTGCGATGTTGCCAAGCTTCGATCAGGCCAGCCACGAACACGAACTGTCCGGCCGGATGAACCTGCTGGAACGCTTGACCGACCCCGCCGAACTGGCCGATGCCGCGTTGTTCATGGCCGATGGCTGGCTGGCCAGCGGCGAGACGCTGTTCATCGATTCAGGGCAGCATTTGCTCGCCCAAGCCCGCGACGTGCTGTTTCTGGCGCGCCAATTGCCAGAGGACCAATGATCGAAGCTTTCCTTTCCTCTACCGTCGTTGTCGCCCTCGCCGAAATTGGCGACAAAACGATGTTGCTGGCGATCGTCCTGGCAGCCCGGCTGAAAGCGCCGTGGGCGATCCTGGCCGGAATTCTGGTCGCGACGATGGCCAACCACGCCCTTGCAGCCTTTGTCGGCAAAGAAGTGGCCGGGCTGCTCCAGGCCGACTGGTTCCGGATCGCTGTCGCGCTGGGCTTCATCGCCATGGCCGCCTGGACACTGGTGCCCGACAAGCTGGATGAGGATGAGAACACCGTGCGCAGCACCGGCGGAGCCTTTATGACCACGCTGGTCAGCTTCTTCCTTGTCGAGATGGGCGACAAGACCCAGGTCGCCACCATTGCGCTGGCCGCACAGTATCAGGCAGTGCTTTCGGTTGCAGCAGGAACCACACTGGGGATGATGCTTGCCAATGGTCCGGCGGTATTCCTTGGCGAAGCAATTGAGCGGCGGATCTCGATGAAACTGACCCGCACTCTGGCTGCGCTGCTTTTTCTGGCGTTAGGGCTTTGGCAATTGATCCGGTTATTCGGGTCAGGCCTTGGGTAAGTTCGTGGGTCTTGGTTAAATCGGGCCTTGGCCTGCCTTCGAACGTCCCATATTTGGCGAGCCAATTGCTTCCCGGCATGCTATGCCCGCACAAATCCAACCGACTGCTAAGAGAACGCTTCACATTATGGCTTCCTACAAAGACCCGACCTTTCAAGAACGCACCGCACTGGCCCAGCAGGCCCGCGACAAGGCTCTGAAAACGCTTGCTGCCAAACCCGCAGTTGACCCGGCGGTCATTGCCCAGCGCAAAGCCGCTGCCGAGGCTCGTGAAGCCGCTGCGGCTGAAAAAAGCGCTGCCCGCAAGGCGGCGATTGCTCAGGCCAAGGCTGACAAGCTGGCCGCTGCGCAGGTTCCGGTGAAAGCACGCCCGACCGAGGCCGAGTTGAAAGCAGCGCGCGACGAACGCTATGCTGCCCGGAAAAAGCGCAAGGGCTAACCCCCACCCCTGGCCGGGCCTTTCAGCCTTTCTGCGCCACCCTACTTGCCCTCATTCTAACAATCGTTACCGTGCTGCCGCAAAGGAGAGCACGATGGCGGTGGCAGAGCTTGATCCGGTTGAGGCTGGCGCGCGCGAGGCACCGGCACTGATCCGCTATCTGGGCGAGGGTGACTGGGTGACCCGGCGCTATGTCTCGCGCGGGGCGGAGATGAACACCGGCGAATACACCGATCATGCGATGGTGGTGCGCGATGGGATGCCGATCCGGAGCCACTTTGCGCTTGATACTCACGGCTTCACCATCGCCAAACGGCCTTCGGCAGTGACCGATTTTGAAGATACCGGGCAGGTCAATGCGCTCTACAATGCCGAGGTCGAAGCGGCGGTCGCGGCGATGACCGGGGCGAACGTCGTCAAAGCGCAAGGCTGGATGATCCGCACGTCGGCTGACCTGTCCCAGCGGGCGGCGGAAAAGGTCGAGGGCTATACCCATGTCGGCGGGATTCAGCCCCCAGCCGGAGAGGCTCATGTCGATTACAACGAGGCCACCGCACGGCGGGTAGCGACAAGGCTTTACCCGGAACTGCGCCCGGACGGGCCTGGCTTCAAACGCTATTGCGCGTTCTCGTACTGGCGGGCGTTTTCACCTGGCCCGCAAGACTGGCCCCTGGCGGTGATGGACGGGCGGACGATCGCCGGGGACGAGACCGCCAGCAACACCCTGTTCGTGGTCGATCAGTTTCCGGAAGGCCCGGCGCTGACCGCGCCGGTGCCGGGCGAAGACCAGATGATCGCCGCAACGATCTTTCGCCACCGGCCGCAGCACCGCTGGTGGTACTTCGCAAACATGACAGCCGACGATGTGCTGCTGTTCAAGTTCCAGGACAGCGACCACACCCGCACCTGGCGCTGCCCCCACACCGCGTTCCACGATGGCACAATGGCCGGAGCCATGACCCGCAGCAGCATCGAGGTGCGCTGCATGGCGTTCTGGGAATGACGGGAGGGTGAAAGGGAAAGCGGCGTTTCCATGCGATGAAGGTCTAATTAGTATAGTGTCCCTGGAATTGGTGTCCCTGGAATTGCTGAAGTTTTGGACAATATTTTCCAAATTCACCGACGGTGTTAGCAATTTCTCGCCTTTCAAATTCAATAGATTTCCTTTTTTTTATGGCTATTCGTTTTACATCACCGTCAAGCGACATAGATTCTAAAGCCAAGTTTAGACTTTTATTTGTTCCAAGTAAATATTCGATATACAATTGTGAAAACACAGAAATAGACGTAATTCCGAAAAACATGCCAATAAATATAAGTATTTTCCTCGGATTGAAAATTTTATGATGATCGTCAATGATTATCCACACCCAAAACACAATCCAAATATAAAAAATGAATTCCAAAAATTGCGAAATTTCCTCTATTGGTGAATATAAATCGTATTC
>CALMBN010000190.1 GCA_937860195.1 uncultured Novosphingobium sp. | reverse complement strand
TGCCCATTCTCCTTGTTCTCGGCCTGGCGACGCGCTTTGCCGCACTTGGGCTTCTCATGATGACAGTCATCGTTCAGCTCACCGTGCCGGACGGTTGGCCTTTGCATGTGACCTGGGCCGCAATGGCGCTTGGCATCATGGCCTGGGGCCCGGGTCGTGCCTCGCTCGATCATCTGATCAAGGAACGCATCGGCTGAGCCCCTGGCAGGCTACCCCGCCATCATCTTCTTCGCCGCCGCGAACAGTGCGGCAACCAATGGCGACAGGGGCTCGCGGGCAACTGCCACCAGACCCACTGCATGCTCCACCGCGGGCTCGACCAGCGGCACCGCCTTCAGCACGCCGAGCGCGACGCAACGCTCGAAGGCCCGCGTCAACGCCACGTAGCCGCCGGTGATGGAAGCCGTGCGGGTGCCGCCGTCGGCTTGCAGCACGTCGCAGTCGATGCTGATCGTGCGGTCAGGGAACGCGGTCGTATCGACCACGGCGCGCAAGCTGCGGCCAATCAGGCGTTGAATCTCCGCCGTGCGCCCCGACGGTTTGCCCTGGTTCACCTCGCGGGTGACACGCGAGTGGGTTGCGCGCGGCAGCATCGCGTCCCTTCATCACCACTGTCAGCAGTCCGCAGCCGCCAGTGAAATCGCGCTGCCAGAGTTCGTGGCCCGCTGTTCCGTGCAGCATCGGGCACAGCACTGCAGCAACTTCGGGGCGACCTTGCAGCCATTCCGCAACCGCCAAGGCACTGGTCGTCGAGCGCTCGAGCCGCACAGCCATGGACCGCAGCCCGCGCAAGGCCAGCGCGCAATCGTCCGGTGCGGCCTGCTGGCCGAGCAACAGTGAGCGTTTGCGCAACCGGGGATAGTATTCCGCCGTTGCGGTGACGCTGCCCAGCATCAGGTCCGAATGCCCGCCGACATGCTTGGTCAGCGCGAGGATTGAGAGGTCCACTCCGTGCCGGATCGCCTGAAACCCGGTAGGCCCGGCCCAGGTGTTATCCATCAGCACTGCCAGACCCCGCGCCTTGGCGGCTGCGGCCAGCGCCGGGACATCGCATACTTCCATGGTCAGGCTGCCGGGGCATTCGAGCAGAATTGCCTTTGTCGTTTCACCGATCATTGCCGCGAGGCCTGCAACATCGAGCGGATCGAAGAACCGCACTGCGATCCCGTAATCCCGCAAACCGGACTTCGCGATCGAGCGGCTGGGGTCATAGGAATTGTCTGAAACCAGCACCTCATCGCCGGCCTTCAGCACGCTGAGCAATGCCATGGCCGGGGCTGCCAGGCCGGTTGGATAGAGCATCGTCCCGGCCGCGCCTGGCTCCAGCGCAGTCAGCGCATCGGCCAGCGCCCACTGGGTCGGCCCGCCACGTGCGCCATAGTGGAAATCGCCATCTTCGTTGACCGGCAGCCCGGCTTGCTGCTCGGCGCAGCTTTCGTAAAGATAGGTGCTGGCACGCCAGACCGGCGGGTTTACCGCCGGGCCGGTCCATTCGCGCCGCCGCCCGGCAGTGACGAGCCTGGTAGCCGGACTCAGGCCATCATCGTCCGTGCCACCAGCCATATTCAGGCGGTCTTGGTCGCCTTGGGGGTATCCGGATCGGCCCCCCATTCGGTCCAGCTGCCGTCGTAAAGTGCCATGTCTTCCTTGCCGAGCAAGTGCATCCCGAACAACAGCACACAGGCGGTCACGCCGCTGCCGCAGCTGGTCACGACTGGCTTGGCAAGGTCTACCCCGGCAGCTTCGAAGGCCGATTTGAGGCCGGCCTTGTCCTTGAACGTGCCATCAGCGCTGAACAGTTCGGTGTAGGGCACATTGAACGAACCAGGGATGTGGCCGCTTGCGATGTTCGGGCGGGGGTCGGCATCTGCACCTGACCAGCGCGATGCGCCGCGGGCATCGACCACTTGCTCGTCCTTGGAATGGAGATTGGCCAGAACGTGGGCCTTTGTCCGCACGTTCTTGTCATCCTGCCAGGCGGTGAAATGACGGTGCCGAAGCGCTTCCTTGCCTTGGGCCAGCGGCCGCCCTTCGGCTTTCCATCTGGCAATTCCGCCATCAAGGATTGCGACATCGTGCGCGCCGAACATCTTGAGCATGAACCAGGCCCGCGATGCGGTCTTCACCGCGCTGTCATCATAGAGCACGATCCGGCTGCCATCGCCGAGACCAAGCGATTGCATCCGGCTGGCGAACTTCTCAGCCGGAGGCAGCGTGTTTTCAACGGGCGAATTGCTGTCAACCAGATCGCCAAGGTCCATGAATACCGCGCCGGGGATATGCCCGGCCTCATATTCGGCCAGCGGATTTCGCCCGGTATCGGGCAGGTGCTTGGTGCAATCGACGATCCTGAGGTCGCTCGCACCCATTTCATTGGCGAGCCACTCAGTCGAAACCAGACTTTCCATCGTTTTAGAGTCCTCCTCAAAGACCGTCCTCCACGGCCATTGCGGCGCCCTGTTTCGCTGCAATTGCGAAGAACCTAGCCCCGGACCGGCCCTGCTGTCGAGGGGGAAAGGCGGTTAATTTACGGCGCGCTGTCCGATCCGCGAATAAGTGCGAGGGCCGAGGTCAAGCCGGAAGGGCTTGAGCGCCGCGCCTTCGGACTCGGGCAATTCGCCAACCACAAAGGTCTGCACCTGCACCATCGAGCTGCCGGATGGCGTGCTGGCTTCGATCCGCAGCCGGGCAAGCGGGACGAAATAGGCGGCATCCCCGGCGCGGATTGGGGTGACAGCCGTCAACGGCAGGCGGAAATCACCAGAAAATTCAGCGCTTTCACCGGGGGCAAGGGTGACCAATGCATGGCGCAGTTCCAATCGCTGCGAATCGTTGGCGATTTGCGCTTCGGGTGGCAGCGAGGCATGGGCTGAAACCATATCGCCCTCTACCGCCAAGGCCGAGAGTGCCTCTGTACCGGTGTTGGTCAAGGTCAGCGAATAGCTGAGCGTGGTGGCCAGTAACGAGGCGCTCATCCTCCGGGCCTCAAGCATCACGCCCAATCCGGCAGGCAAAACAGCGGACAAAGGCAGGGCCTGGATAGGTGCTGGCGCTGGTGATGCCAGTAGTTCAGGAGCGCTTGCTGGTTTTGCTGGCGCGACCACCGGCCGCTCAAAGTCAATTTGCAGCGGCTTGGGTTCGCGGCGGCGGTTGACGAACCAAAGGCCTGCGAAGACCAATGCCAGCAATGCGGCAGCGCCAGCAATCCACGGCCAATACCAACCGGGTGCCATCGCCACTTCTGCAGCGGCTGGGGGTGGTGCCGGGGTGCCGAAATCGGCAGGCAAGGGCGCGGCAGGCACTGCGCCGAGCGGAGCCTCTGCCGCGGGCGGAACCAAACCCGGTGCTGGAGTGGCTGGCGGCTGCGATGCGGGTGCGATGGCCGTCTGACGCGGAGCCGCCGTCGCAGGGCGCGGAGCCGGGGTGCGGCTGGAGGCGGCACTGGCAGTCGGGCCGGGCTGGACCGGGCTAGGCATCGGGGTGGGATCTGGCGTTGCTGACGGCGCCGGGCGCAGGACGCTTTTGGTGACCACCGGATTGTCGCGGTCCACTGGCCCTTGCGCGCCGGGTCCGGCGGGCTGCACGGTTGCTCCCGGCAGGCGATAGGTTTCACCCGATTGTGCGGCCAGCGGTGTGGGGGCGAGCGCCAGCACCAGCGCAAAAGCGCCGATAGCTTTCAGGCGACCCCCAATTCCGTGCATTTCCATGTCCAGTTCAGCGTGAAGCTGGCGCGCTAGCGCCTCTGGCACTGAATAGGAAGTGAACCCTGCCATTCCAACCGCCGACTTGTGCATCGCGCGCGATAGAGGCATGGCGCGTTGCATGGCAGACACACCTTCCCCGCTCCATTTGGGCCAGTCCAGCGCACTTCCCGCGTCACCTGATGCTGCCGTGCTCGATTTTGTGCCGAACCCGCGCGGCGGCGCGCTCTATCTGGTCCGGTTCGCCGCGCCGGAGTTCACCTCGCTTTGCCCAGTGACCGGTCAGCCGGATTTCGCGCATCTGGTGATCGACTACGCACCGCAACAAAGCATTGTCGAATCCAAGAGCTTGAAACTGTTTCTCGGCAGTTTTCGCAACCATGCAGGCTTCCACGAAGACGTCACCGTCGGGATTGGCCAGCGCCTGTGCGCCGAAATGAAGCCGCGCTGGCTCCGCATCGGCGGCTACTGGTATCCGCGCGGTGGAATCCCGATCGACGTGTTCTGGCAAAGCGGTACCGCGCCTGACGGGCTGTGGGTGCCGGATCAGGGCGTGGCGAGCTATCGCGGGCGGGGTTAACGCGTCCCCAGACCCCGCGCGATGATCCCGCGCAGGATCTCGCGGGTTCCGCCGCGCAAGGACCATGACGGCGCGTTGTGGACGATATTGGCGAGCACCCCGGCATAGGCCGCAGCACTGCGCGGATCGGCCTCGGCATCGACCAGCTGGCGCGCGAAATCGGGCAGGGTCTGCTCCCACACCGCCCCGACATCCTTGACGATCGAGGCCTGTAGCCCGGCATCCTGCTTGTTCTGCAGCATCGCTGCGACCGAGCGGGACAGGCGGCGCAGTACCGCCAATTGCGCGGTCAAGCGGCCAATCGTGGCGAGCGCGGCATCATCCTCTCGGCCCTTCAGAACGTCGATCAACTGGTACATCAGCTCGATCGAGGACAGGAACCGTTCGGGGCCGGAGCGTTCGAACGCCAGCTCGCTCATCACCTGATTCCAGCCATCGCCTTCCTGGCCAAGCAGGTTCTTGGCTGGTACAATTGCATCCTCGAAATGCATTTCGTTGAAGTGATGTTGCCCGGCCAGATCGATAATCGGCTTGATCGTCAGGCCTGGAGTATTTTTGAGGTCAACCAGCAGCTGGCTGGTTCCGTTGTGCCGGTCGGCGGGGGTGCCACTGGTCCGGCAGAACAGGATCACATAGTCCGCCTCATGCGCGAAGCTGGTCCAGACCTTGGTTCCGGTCACGCGATATAGATCGCCGTCGCGCACCGCCTTGGTGCGGGTGGCGGCCAGGTCAGAGCCCGAATCCGGCTCGCTCATCCCGATCCCGAAGGCCAGTTCGCCCCTGGCGATCCGCGGCAGGATCGTTTCCCGCTGCTCGGCGGTGCCGAACTTGATGATCGATGGGCCCGATTGCCGATCCGCGATCCAGTGGGCCCCGACCGGGGCCCCGGCAGCCAGGGATTCTTCGACGATCACATAGCGTTCGTAGGCCGTCCGTTCGTGTCCGCCGAACTGTTTTGGCCAGGTCATGCCGAGGTAGCCGGCCTTGCCCATTTCAAGGCTGAAACTGCGATCAAACCCGTACCAGTTGTCGCTGCGCTGGCGCGGAGTGCGGTGGCCCAGGTGCTGGTCCAGAAAACTGCGGAACTCGCTGCGCAAAGCCAGCACTTCGGCGCTGTCGAGCGGCGGGGCGGGGAAGGGGATCTTGCTCATAGTGCGGTCACCATCGGCCAATAGCCATCGCCACCAGCTTCCATCGCAGCTTTTCCAAGCATGGTCGCCCAGTAAACCTGCCCGCCAAACTCGTCGCGCCAGGTCCACAACGAGGTGGTATGGAGGTGCAGCCGGTGTTCGCGGGTAAAGCCGATTGCGCCATGCATCTGCGTGGCAATGGCCGCACCGTTCCCGGCGGACTCGCGGGCGCGGAGTGATCCTGCGGCCACACCAAGGGCATCGCCTCGTTCCAGCGCCTCCGCTGCCAAATCGGCGGCAGCGGTGGCGCAAGCCAGTTCCCCGGCCAACTTGGCCAATTCGTGCTGGACGACCTGGTTTTTCTGCAGTGGCTTGCCGAATTGGACTCTGGTTGCAGTGTGCTCCAGCGTCATGTCGAGCGCGGCTTCGAGTGCGCCGGCTATCTGGAACGCGCGCAGCGTCGCGCCTTCGGCCAGCGGGCAATGCGGCGCAGAGGCCAGAGCATCGGCCTCCCACGAAATCGCGAGGGCCGGACGCGGATGGAAGTTCAGCGCCGATCCGGCCTCGGCCACTGTCCAGCCGGCGCGCGGCACCCGGTACAGCGTGCTGCCAACTGCCAGAGCCAGACAATCGAGGTTTTCACCCCAGGCAACCCGCTCGACCCGGCCCGTCAGGATCCCATCCTCAAGGGTTAGATGATCGGCCCGGGCCAACCCGGCTGGCCCTTCAGCCAACGGCAGTCCAGCCTTGGCCAGCAGGCGATTGGCGCCCATTGTTTCGGCAAGCGGTAAGGGCACCGCGAGGCTGCCCAGCAGCCGCAACGCCTCGCCCTGTTCAGCTGCCGACAGTCCGAATCCGCCTTGCCCTTCGCTCAGCAGTGCCAGCGGCAGACCCATCTCTTGCACTTCGGCCCACAGTCCGCCCTGCCAAGCGCTATCGCGTGCAGCGGCTTGCGCCTTGTCATCAAGCGAACGCTCGAACAAACGCCGGATCATCTCTGCAAGCATTGCCGCCGCGTGCTCCCGTGGAAAATATGGTGCCGGCTAGAGGATTCGAACCCCTGACCCTCTGATTGCAAGCAGCCTCTAGCAACCTTTCTTATGCTACGCCAGAGTGCTCCACAATGCATACAAGATATTGAAACAAGTGAATTAATTCAGCCTCTTGGTATTTCAAGCTATGCCACGATCATCTGTCAAATGGATATGTGGCGATTTCCTGGGCGTTTGAAAAATAGCCAATCAGTCGATCACAATCCGTACTTTCGAGGCAACAAGATCATGTCCCCGATGC
>CALMBN010000189.1 GCA_937860195.1 uncultured Novosphingobium sp. | reverse complement strand
AAGGCGGCGGGTGGATATGCCCTGATTGCCGAGATCAAGAAGGCCAGCCCGTCCAAGGGCCTGATCCGGGCCGATTTCGATCCTGTCGCCCATGCTCGCGCCTATCAGTCGGGCGGCGCGGCTTGCCTGTCGGTGCTGACCGATGCTCCTTATTTTCAAGGACACGAGGACTATCTGATCGCCGCACGCGCGGCCTGCAATCTGCCTGTGCTGCGCAAGGACTTCATGGTTGATCCCTGGCAGGTGGCCGAGGCCCGCGCGATTGGCGCCGATGCGGTGCTGATCATCGTCGCAGCGCTGGATGACACGTTGATGGCCGAGATAGAAGCAGCAGCGCTGGAACGCGAAATGGACGTGCTGGTTGAAGTTCACAACGAAGCTGAGATGGAGCGGGCAAGCGCTTTGAAATCAAGGCTAATTGGAGTCAATAACCGCGATTTGAAGCGCTTTGTCACCGATCTTGTCACCAGTGAACGGCTTTCCACTTTGGCGCCGCAAGGAGCCTTGCTGGTCAGCGAAAGTGGGATCAATACCCACGCCGATCTGGTCCGCCTTGAGCGCAGCGGCATCCGCACTTTCCTCGTCGGGGAAAGCCTGATGCGGCAACAAGATGTAGCGGCGGCTACCCGGGGACTGCTCAATGGCTGACCTCACGCACCTCGATGCCCAGGGCAAGGCCCGGATGGTCGATGTTGGCGGTAAGGCCGAGACTCAGCGAGTCGCGATTGCCGAAGGGCGGATTGCTATGTCACCCGAAGCGCTCGCGGCGATCCGCGACGGGGCGGTGCCCAAGGGCGATGTGCTCGCCGCCGCACGGATCGCCGGTATCATGGCTGCGAAGAAAACCGCCGAACTGATCCCGCTATGCCATCCGCTCGCGCTTGATGCAGTGACGGTCGATTTTGCGATCGAGGATAGTGGCGTGCGGGTCACCGCTGGTGCGGCACTCAGCGGCAAGACCGGAGTAGAAATGGAAGCGCTGACAGCATGTTCCGTCGCACTTCTGACAGTTTACGACATGGCAAAAGCGCTCGACAAGGGCATGGTCATTTCGGGCCTGCGACTGATCGAAAAGCGCGGCGGCAAATCCGGCGACTGGCGGGCGGCGGATTGATGGCGCTGCTGTCGCTGGCTGAAGCCCAGGCGCGATTGCTGGCTCTGGCCGTGCCGCTGCCGATCGAACGGGTTCCAGTCGCGGACGCGCTTGGACGCTATCTGGCCGAGCCGCTGGTGGCGCGGCGGACCCAGCCTGCGGCAGATCTTTCGGCGATGGACGGCTATGCCCTGCGCGGCGCTGATCTACCCGGTCCATGGCACGTTATGGGCGAAAGCGCCTGCGGGCATCCGTTCGGCGGGCCGGTCGGCCGGGGCGAGACCGTGCGGATCGCAACCGGAGCCTTGCTGCCGGACGGTGCGGATATGGTGCTGATGCAGGAGGATGCCAAGCGCGACGGCGAATCGCTCGCCCTTACCGGCACTCCGCCCGAACCGCTTGCCAAACACATCCGCCGCAAAGGCACGGATTTTGTCGAGGGCGCGGAATTGCTGGCAACCGGGACCCGTCTTGGCCCTGCCCAGCTCGCTCTCGCACTCGGCGCAGGGCACAGCCACATCGCTGTCAGGCGAGTGCCCCGGATCGCCGTGATCGATAGCGGGGACGAGCTCTCCAGCGATCCCGCTGCCTGCGCCACGCACCAGATCCCGGCCAGCAATGGCGTCATGCTCGCGGCCCTAATGACAGCCGCAGTGCCATGCCGGATCGAGCGGATCGGCCCGGTTGCTGACCGGCTGGAGGCCTTGGCTGATGCCTTTGCACATGCCGAACAGGCTGACGTGGTGGTCACCAGTGGCGGGGCATCGGTGGGCGACCACGATCTGGTCCGGCCCGCACTGCTGGCCTGGGGCGCGGCGATCGATTTCTGGAAGGTCGCGGTCAAACCCGGCAAACCGGTGATGATCGGGGTGCGCGGGGCGCAGTTGGTGGTAGGCCTGCCCGGCAATCCCGTTTCAAGCCACGTCACAGCGTACCTGTTCTTGTTGCCGCTGTTGCGGGCGCTGCTCGGCGCGGCGACACCTTTGCCTCGCCCGGTTCAGTTTACGCTGGCGCATGATTTGCCCGCAGCTGGCACCCGGCAGGAGTTCCTGCGCGCGCACTGGGATGGTGAAAAAGTCACTGCCCGGCTTAATCAGGACAGCGGTGCGCTGGCGACTTTGGCTGCCAGCAACGCGCTGATCGAGCGGATCATCAACGCCCCCGCGCTGGCTGCTGGCAAGCCGGTTTCGGTCTATCTGCTCGAAAATGGCGGTATCGCTTGACTCCAGCGAATCCGTTGCTTAATTGTTCCGCATTCGTTCACTGAACGGCGCAGGAACATTCCCGTCCCGGCCCGCTTCCAACGGAGTGTCGCACCCATGCTGACCCGCAAACAGCACGAGTTGATCCGCTTCATCCAGACCCGCCTTGAAGAGAGCGGGGTTTCTCCTTCGTTTGAAGAAATGAAGGAAGCTCTGGACCTTAAATCCAAGTCAGGCGTGCACCGCCTGATTTCGGCTCTGGAAGAGCGCGGGTTTATTCGCCGCTTGCCAAATCGGGCCCGCGCGCTTGAAGTGCTCAAGCAGCCAGAGGACGTGACCAGCAAGGCTCCAATCGGCAAGGCCGACAATGTCGTTCCACTGAAACGGCCTGAACCCACCCGTTCGGCCCCGGCCAATGACGTGATCGAGATCCCGCTCCACGGCAAGATCGCCGCCGGCATGCCGATTGAGGCGTTCGAGACTTCGGCTACCTTGCCGGTTCCAGCTGCGCTGCTGGGCGCGGGGGAGCACTTCGCGCTCGAAGTTTCCGGCGATTCGATGATTGAGGCTGGCATCTTCGACGGTGACTATGCACTCGTCCGCAAAACCGATGTCGCGCGTGATGGTGAAATTGTGGTGGCACTGGTGCGCGGTGAGGAAGCCACGCTGAAATACCTCCGCCGTGAAAATGGCCGGGTGCGGCTCGATCCGGCCAATGCCGCCTATGAACCGCAGATTTTTGACGCACGCGAAGTGGTGGTTCAGGGAAAACTGGCCGGGCTGCTGCGGCGCTATCACTAGGGTGAAGGTTGGGGTGTGGCGACGCTGGTCGGCGCTGCTTCCTTCCTCGGCAACCTGGGCAGATTGGCCGGCGGTCGCCACCAGCCATGCTGGCCTTGATCGGAGGCCACGCTGGTGATGCGCGCTTTGTTCAGGTCAATCGTTAGCCCGCCACTGGCATCAAGCATCCGCCGGTCGGCCTTTAACCAGCGCGGCTGACACGAATAGGGCAGATAGCGCGGCGCAATCACGATATCGGCGCGGTCGCAAGCCGCCGCCAGTTCGCGTTCCGCCACGTATTCAGTCCCGCGCGCGATCAACAGTTGCCACTTGCGCCCGCCGCGCTCGAGCAGAACCGCACAAAAGTCGCGATTGCAGCGGGCGCCGGGCCACTCGTCGAGTAGCCGGGTTACGCCAGTCATGCCCGCCGTCTCAGTCAGATTGTCACGGGTATAGTCGCTCCGGCTTTCGCGCAGGACCAGCAGCTCTCCCGCTGTTTCGCCGGTAATCCCGACATGCCGCCCGTCTCCCGAAATCAGCAAATCCGGGGCTCTCAACTGCGTCAACATGGTCAGTCCGACCAGTGCAGGCACCAGCCCCAGGACTCTCGCTCTCGATTGCCACATCGCCAGCCACAGACCGCCAAGGATGAACATGGCGAACGCTCCCCTGCCCATCGCCGGCATCATCGTCACAGCGCCCGGCATCGATGCAGTCCAATGCGCCAGGCCCAGCAACAGTTCGATCGATTTGCCCGCCAGCCACCAAAAGGGCGCCCCTGCCCCAACTGCATCGAACAGCAGCGCCACGGCGATCAGCGGCATCGTCGCCAGAGTCGTCAGCGGGATCGCGACAACATTGGCCAGTGCGCCGTAAACCCCGGCGCGATGGAAGTGAAACAGTCCGATCGGCATCAAGGCCAGCTCAATCACAACTCCGGTCAGCAGCAACCCGGCCAGATTGCGCAAACCCTTTGCCAGCCAGCTTTGTTCGCGCGGAGCATTGAAGGCCCGCATCGGAGCCGAGGCGTGCAGCGCAACGATGGCGATTACGGCCGCAAAACTCATCTGAAAGCTCGGTCCGACCAGCGCTTCGGGCCAGAACAACAGGACGATAAACGCCGCAATCGCAATCATCCGCATCGACAATGGTTCGCGTCCGATCGCCAGCGCTGCCAGAACCAGCAGGGTCCCGATACACGAACGAATGGTCGGCACCTGCGCTCCGGTCAGCAGGGTGTAGGCAATCCCCGCGAACGCTCCGGTTCCTGCCGCAACCAACGGCAACCGAGCCCGCAGCGCCAGCCACGGGAACAGCGCCAGCAACCGCAGCGCCAAGACATAGGCCGCCGCTACGACTGCACTGACATGCAGCCCGCTGACCGAAAGCAGATGGGTCAACCCGGCATCGCGCATGGCAGCTTCGTCAGCCTCGGCAATCGCGCCCCGGTCACCGCTCGCCAAGGCCGAGGCTATCGAGCCGGCCGATCCCGTGATCTTTGCGCGAACGTGGCGCGAAAGTGCCTGCTGGGCTGACCGCAAAACGCCTCCACCTTGCCCCGGATCGACAACAGTCACTTCGCCGAGCACGCTCCCGGTCGCGGCAATCCCGGAAAACCAGGCGCTCCGTGAAAAATCATAGCCGCCCGGCAGCATCGGTGCAGCGGGAGGCACCATCCGCGCGCGCAACCGCAAGGTCGCACCGTCGCGCAATTCCACGCGGTCCTGTTTCAGCGGAAGGTTCAGTCGGATCTTGATCGCCCGTTCGCTCCCCGGCTCGCGCGTTGCCAGCATGAGCCGCACCCGCTCCTCGGCTGGTTGCTCTTCGCGGCTCAGCACTTTGGCCTCGATTGTCGCGACGATCGGCCGGATAATCGGCTTTGCACCGACCAGAGCCGATTTGCCCCAGACCAAAGCGCAGCCCACAGCAACCGCTATTCCTGCCACCGCGACCGCCCGTCTTACGTTCGGATATTGTCCTTCGCTGCTGAGCAATGACCACCCGGCAAGCGCACAGCCAAGCCCTGCACCAATCAACGCAAGCCACTGCCACGCGTTTGCACCCGCAAACCACCCGGCGATTCCAGTAGCGAAGATGACCACCGCCCATGGTCCCTGGTCGACACCAGCATCAGCAAGGAATCGTTCGATTTGTTCGAGCCCGCTGGACAAGTTGAATCGCTTGCGCCAAGGTCTATGTTGCAGTGCAGCGCCGTCTGGCGAGGCACTGCCCATGGGCACTTGGGGCAAGGCTTCACTGGCCATGGACGGCAAGAGACAGGATCGGAAGGTCGATGGCAAGTGTCAGCACTTGCACAACCCCTTAGCGGCGCGCTAACCGGGTGGAACAGTTCCCCGGCTATGGCAGCAGCAATCCGGGTTCAAGGAGACAGACAAGGTGGGCAAAACGGCAACTCTGGGCACCGAAAGCTCTAACCACCAGTTCCCGGTGGTCACCGGCAGTGTCGGACCTGATGTGATCGACATCCGCAAACTCTATGCCGAAACAGGTATGTTTACCTATGACCCCGGCTTTACCAGCACCGCAAGTTGCGAAAGCGCGCTGACCTATATCGACGGTGACGAAGGTGTTCTGCTCCACCGCGGCTATCCGATCGGCCAACTGGCTGAACAATCAAGCTTTATGGAAGTCAGCTATCTGCTGCTCAATGGCGAATTGCCAAGCAAGGACGAGCTGGCGCAGTTTGAAACCACCATTACTCGCCACACCATGCTGCATGAACAATTGGCGACGTTCTATCGCGGGTTTCGTCGCGATGGCCATCCAATGGCGATCATGTGCGGCGTGGTTGGCGCTCTTTCGGCGTTTTATCATGACAGCACCGATATTTCGGACCCGCTGCATCGCAAGATCAGCTCGCACCGGCTGATCGCCAAGATGCCGACGATCGCGGCGATGGCTTACAAGTATTCGGTCGGTCAGCCGTTTGTTTATCCCGACAATTCGCTGAGCTACACCGGAAATTTCCTGCGGATGACCTTTGGCGTTCCGGCCGAACCATATGTGGTCAATCCGGTGGTTGAAAAGGCGCTGGACCGGATCTTTATTCTCCATGCCGATCATGAGCAGAACGCCTCGACCAGCACAGTCCGGCTGGCCGGATCGTCAGGCGCAAACCCGTTTGCCTGTATCGCCGCCGGAATCGCCTGCTTGTGGGGCCCGGCGCACGGCGGGGCGAACGAAGCTGCGCTCAACATGCTGCATGAGATCGGCACGCCAGACAGAATTCCGCACTTTATTGAACGCGCCAAGGACAAGAATGATCCGTTCCGCCTGATGGGCTTTGGTCACCGCGTCTACAAGAACTACGATCCCCGCGCGACCGTGATGCAACAGACCGTGCGCGAGGTATTCGATGCGCTCAAGGTCAATGACCCGGTATTCGAAGTCGCTTTGCAGCTAGAGGAAATGGCACTCAACGATCCCTATTTCATCGAGAAAAAGCTGTTCCCTAACGTCGATTTCTACTCCGGCGTGATCCTCTCGGCGATCGGTTTCCCGACCACGATGTTCACGGTGCTGTTCGCGCTGGCTCGCACTGTGGGGTGGGTAGCCCAGTGGAATGAGATGATCAGCGATCCCGGCCAGATCGGAAGAGCACACGTCTGAACTCCAGTCA
>CALMBN010000188.1 GCA_937860195.1 uncultured Novosphingobium sp. | reverse complement strand
GGTTGATGATCGGGGTGGACATCAGCCCGCCGAACACGCCGCCGTTGGAAATGGTGAAGGTGCCGCCCTGCATATCGGCCATGGTCAGGCTGCCGTCCTTGGCCTTCTTGCCGAGGCCGGCGATCGCCTTTTCGATGTCGGCAAAGCCCATTGCCTGGACATCGCGGACCACGGGTACGACGAGGCCATTGGGGGCGCTGACGGCGACCGAGAGATCGACGTAGGGGTGATAGATGATCTCATCGCCTTCGATCCGGGCGTTGACCGCCGGGAAGTCCTTCAGCGCAAGGCAGGCCGCCTTGGCGAAGAAGCTCATGAAGCCGAGCCGGACGCCGTGCTTTTTCTCAAAGCTGTCGCGGAAGGTGTCGCGCGCTTTCATCACCGCGCTCATGTCGCAATCGTTGAAGGTGGTGAGCAAGGCGGCGGTGTTCTGCGCTTCCTTCAGGCGGCGGGCGACTGTCTGGCGCAGGCGGGTCATCTTGACCCGTTCCTCACCGCGGTCCCCGCTGGGGGCGGGTGCAGCAACGGCAGCGGCAACGGCTGGCGCCGGGGCCGCGCTTTTCGCAGCGGCAGCGGTCTCCACGTCTTCCTTGGTGATCCGGCCGTCCTTGCCAGAGCCCTTGACCGTGGCGGGATCGATCCCGTGTTCCAGCACCGCGCGGCGCACAGCGGGGGAAAGGGTGGCGGCTTCGGTTGCTGGTGCGGCAACTGCGGGGGCAGCGGCGGGCGCTTCCACAACCTTGGCCGGAGCAATCGCGGCGGGTGCAGGGGCGGTGCCGGTGCCTGCCTCAATCGTCGCGATCACCGCACCAACCGCGACGTTATCGCCAACCTTGGCAATATGCTGGCCCATCACGCCCGCAGCAGGCGCGCCGACTTCGACCGCGACCTTGTCGGTTTCCAAGCTGGCAACAGGCTCGTCGAGCGCAACGGCTTCGCCGGGCTGCTTGAGCCATTCGCCAATCGTGGCTTCGGCAACGGATTCGCCCAGGACCGGGACTTTGACTTCGGTGGACATTCTCAAGTTCCCATTTCCAAAACCCGTCTATGCAGAGCTTGTCGATGCACTGCTCTTCACTTTCAAGGTCGGATAAGAAAAGTACGATCCTTCGACAAGCTCAGGATGGACGGATTAGAGGTTAGCTCTTTTTCCTTCGACGAATTTCCGAACGCACCGAAGTGCCCAATGCGTGCGAAATGAGCGCGCCCTGCTCGCTGGCGTGACGGCTGGCGAGGCCGGTCGCAGGCGAAGCGCTTGGGGCGCGGCCGGCATAGCGGGCACGAGTGACCTTGCGCTTGGCAGCGATCAGCGATGCTTCGATCTCTGGCTCGACAAAGAACCAGGCGCCGTTGTTCTTCGGTTCTTCCTGGCACCAGACCACTTCTTCAAGCTCTGGCATGCGTGAAAAGCGCAGCGCCAGCGGCTCGCCGGGGAATGGATAGAGCTGCTCAAGCCGGATGATCTGCACGTCCTTCAACTCGGCTGCATCGCGTGCTTCCATCAGGTCATAGGCGACCTTGCCCGAACACAGCACAACCTTGCGGGTGTCCTTGTCGGCCGCACCGCTCCGGTCGGACAGGATCCGCTTGAAATGCGCTTCGCCGATGAACTCGCTCGCCTCGCTTTTGGCCATGGCATGGCGCAACAAGGACTTGGGAGTCATGATCACCAGCGGTTTTCGGAAGCCGCGGTGCATCTGACGGCGCAGCACATGGAAATAATTCGCCGGGCTGGTGATGTTGCAAACCTGGATATTATCTTCTGCGCAGAGCTGCAGGAACCGTTCGAGCCGGGCCGAACTGTGCTCCGGCCCTTGGCCTTCATAACCATGCGGCAGCAGCAGAACGAGGCCATTGGCCCGCAGCCACTTCGATTCCGAGCTGGCGATATACTGATCGATCACGATCTGTGCACCGTTGACGAAATCGCCGAACTGGGCTTCCCACAGCACCAGGCTTTTCGGATCTGCGCTGGCATAGCCGTATTCAAAGCCGAGCACGCCGTATTCGCTCAAGGGGCTGTCATGCACTTCGAATTTGCCGTGCGGCACTGTGCTCAGCGGGACATACTTGTTTTCAGAGGTCTGATCGACCCAGACAGCATGGCGCTGGCTAAAGGTGCCGCGCCCCGAGTCCTGTCCCGAAAGCCGCACGTTGTAGCCTTCGGACAGCAGCGAGCCGTAAGCCAGCGCTTCGCCCGTCGCCCAGTCAAAACCGCTGGCGCTGGTGAACATTTCGCGCTTGGCATCGAGGACGCGGGCCAGCGTCTTGTGGATGGTCAAGTCTGCAGGAACGGTCGTCAGCGTGCGGCCAAGACTGTCGAACAGCTTTGCTTCGATCCCGGTGTGGATATTGCGCCGCGCGGTTTCCGGATCGGCCGGAGCATGCAGCCCGGTCCAGCGTCCGGCGAACCAGTCTGCATGGTTGCTCTTGTAGCTTTTGGAGGCATCGAATTCCTGCTCAAGCGTTGCCACAAAGCGGGTCTCAATTTCACCGATGTGATTGGCATCGATCACGCCGCCTTTCGCCAGCCGCTCGGCATAGAGCTTGCTGACCGGGGGGTGAGCGCGGATTTTCTGATACATCAGTGGCTGGGTAAAGCCGGGCTCGTCGCCTTCGTTGTGGCCGAACCGGCGATAGCACCACATGTCGACCACGATATCGCGGCCAAAGGTCTGGCGATAGTCGACTGCCAGTTTGCAGGCAAAGGTCACTGCCTCCGGATCGTCGCCGTTCACGTGGAGGACCGGGGCCTGGATGCCCTTGGCAACGTCCGACGGATAGGGCGACCCGCGGCTGAACTGCGGGCTGGTCGTGAATCCGATCTGGTTGTTGATGATGAAATGGATGCAGCCGCCGGTATTATACCCGCGCACACCCGAAAAGCCGAAGCATTCCCAGACGATT
>CALMBN010000187.1 GCA_937860195.1 uncultured Novosphingobium sp. | reverse complement strand
ATCGAAATATAGGCACTGGTGGCCGGGCAGCCATAGGCCATCGCCTCCATGATCAGCGCCGCATCGAGCCGTCCAAGCCCAATCCCGCCCGATTCCTCAGTCACATAGATCGCGCCAAAACCAAGCTCGCCCGCCGCCTTCCAGACATCGACCGGATAGTGCGATTTCTCGTCCCATTCGGAGGCGAACGGCGTGATCCGGTCCGCAGTGAACTTGCGCGCCATGTCCTGGATCGCGAGCTGGTCTTCGTTGAGGGAAAATTGGCCGGTCATGGGTTGGCGGTCTCTTTCAGAACACGGCGCTCAAACAGGTGAGTAATCACACTTTCGCCCATCCATAGGGGTGAGAGCGGCGGATCAATTTTCTTTTCCCATGCCAGCATTCCGGTCAAGGTTCCAGAAGTGAACGGCACGTCGGGAAAGGCCTTGCCCAGCGGGTCGCGATAGGCGGCATCGGCGGTGATGATGGTCCAGCCTTCGCGCTGCAGTTCGGTTACCAGATCGCCGATGAACAGCGCGGCAATATCAGTCTCGTGCAACAACAGTACGTGCGCGGGCGATCGGCCCAGCGTGCCGCGCGCCATACGCTCGTGGTATTCAATCGCGCTCAGGTGGGTTTGCAAATAGAGTCGGCGCAACGCCTCCATGTCCATCGTTTTACCAGCCTTGGCCGCATCGATGGTTAGCTGCTCAATGTGCCAATCGTTTCCATCGGCAGTGACATAGCCATTGCGCAAACCCCGCGCGGCGAGGCCAGCGCGCACGGCATCGCGCTTGGACTTGTCGTTGCCGCCTTCGAACAGATAGGGAAAGCGGAACCACGGGCGATAACCGGGGCGCGGTTTGAGCCAGGCCTCGCCCTTGTCGATATCGGCAAGATAGTCTGCGGCCGTCAGCTGGCGCAGGTGCGGGTGCGAGAACGAATGGTTGGCGATCAGATGCCCAGCCGCCACATAGGCCGCAATCCGGGCTTCACCGCCCGCGCCATCGGGGTCCTCGAGCTTGCCCGGATTGACGAAGAACACGACCTGACGAACTTTTGACCGACGCAAGGCCGCAATCAGCCGCTTACTGCGCTCTTCCTGTGCAAAGAACGCCCCGGCCTTTCGGGGGACGTCATCAAACGACAAAGCGATCTGCTTGTTGGCCAAGAGCGGCGAAGCGCAGAGCAGAGACAGGATCATGCAGAGCCGCAGTAGCACAGGCCTTACCCCATCGTCGGAATGACAAAGGCGTTGTTACCATCGCCGCCGCCATCGGGCCAGCGGGCGGTGATCTTCTTCTTCTTGGTCCAGAAGCCGATCCCGTCCATCCCGTACTGATCGCTATCGCCAAAACCGGACCGCTTCCACCCACCAAAGCTGTGGTAGGCAACCGGGACCGGGATCGGCACGTTGATCCCGACCATGCCGACATTGACCCGCGCGGCAAATTCGCGCGCGGCGTGGCCGTTGCGGGTGAAGATCGCGACACCGTTGCCATATTGGTGCTTGCTGGGCAGCGCGAGCGCCTCTTCGAAATTCTTCGCGCGGACGATCTGCAGCACCGGGCCAAAGATCTCGTTCTGATAGCTGGTCATGCCCGGAGTGACCCGGTCGAGCAGCGTCGGCCCGATGAAATAGCCCTGTTCATGACCCTGTAGGCTAAAGCCGCGGCCATCGATCACCAGTTCGCTGCCTTCATCGACTGCGGTCTGGATCCAGCGTTCGATATTGGCCTTGTGCATCGCGGTGACGACCGGGCCGTACTGCGCATCGGGATCGGACGAGATGCCGATCTTGAGTGCTTCGATCGCCGGAATAAGCTTGGCCCGCAGCCGCTCGGCCGTATCTTCGCCCACCGGGACCACCACCGGCAGCGCCATGCAGCGCTCGCCCGCCGAACCGAACGCCGCGCCGCACAGGTCATTGACCACCTGATCGAGATCAGCATCGGGCATCACAATCCCGTGGTTCTTGGCCCCGCCCATCGCCTGCACGCGCTTTCCGGCGGCAACCCCGCGCGAATAGACATACTGCGCGATATCGCTGGAGCCGACAAAGCTGACCGCCGAAATCGCCGGGTGATCAAGGATCAGATCGACCATTTCCTTGTCGCCATGAACCACCTGAAAAATCCCCGCAGGCAGGCCCGCTTCAAGGAACAGTTCGGCGATCCGGTTGGGCACCGATGGGTCGCGCTCGCTGGGCTTCAGGATGAAGGCATTACCGACCGAAGTCGCCACCGCGCCCATCCACAGCGGGATCATCGCCGGAAAATTGAACGGGGTGATTCCGGCGCCAATGCCCAGCGGCTGGCGCAACGAGTAGACATCGATCCCAGGACCTGCACCGCCGCTGTAGTCACCCTTCATCACGTGCGGCAACCCGCAGCAAAACTCGACCACTTCCAGCCCGCGTTGGATGTCACCCTTGCTGTCCGCAATCACCTTGCCGTGCTCGGACGACAGCAGCTCGGCCAGCTGCTGCATGTTCGCCTCGACCAGCCGCTTGAACTCGAACATCACGCGCGCCCGGCGCTGCGGATTGGTCATCGCCCACGCCGGTTGCGCCGCCAACGCCGCCTGCACCGCGCGCTCCAGAACCGCCGCATCGCCCAGTGCAACCCGCGCCTGCACACCACCATTGTTCGGGTCCATGACATCCCCAAAACGCGAAGCCACACCGCCTGTGTCGCCCGCGATGAAATGATCTATCTGACGCATGAAACCAAACTCCCGACTCATTATTACTGCCCAGCGCAATTGGCACATAGCTTCGCTGAACGCTCCTATTATTTCAGCTACCGCTGAAGCGATAATTCCGATCGGAGCAAAAAATACCGGCTTACGGTAACAAAATTTTTGGCGTAGTCTTGCCATCCTCCGCCTCCGCCGGGAACTGATCCCATGCCCTTGGCGGAAGTATTAC
>CALMBN010000186.1 GCA_937860195.1 uncultured Novosphingobium sp. | reverse complement strand
TGGCGAACACGAGGAGGGTGAGCACCGCGCCGACGTAGACGAGGATCTGGGCGAAAGCGAGGAATTCGGCTTCCAGCAGGAGGAACAGCCCGGCGATCACAAACGTGAAGACCAGGAACTGAAAACGCGACAGGCTGGCCTTGCCGCCGCCTGGGCCTTCCTCGGCCAGAAGTCCGTCCAGGTTGATGGTGCCTTTCCAGATCTTGCCGAGGATCATCAGCGCGAACAGCAACAGGATCGCGCTCAGAATCACGAAGCATAACAGGGCGAGGTTGGGAGCGGTCATCTTGCGACTCCGTTTCGAAACAGGTTCATCTTGTCCGCGAGATAGAGGCCGTTGCCGCCGGTCAGCAGATCCTTGCCGTTACCGCCCCACAGGACGTCGGCACCGCCGCCGCCCGAGATCAGGTCGTCGCCGTCAAGACCGCTGATTGTGTCGGCACCAGCGAACCCGTACAGCCACCTGTCGCTGGCGGTGGTGCCGGTCAGGGTGTCCGCGGCTGCCGTGCCAAGATTGAGGGTGACGTCTGCGAATTCCAGTTTCTCGAAGTTGCTGACCTTGACCGCCCCGCCCGAGGAGTTGGTCAATGTGAAGACGCCGGCTTCGCTGCCGGTGAGCGTGAACCAGCTGCCGGTCTTCCATGAGCTGCTGTCGACGTACAACGTGTCGAAGCCGGTGCCAGCGTCAAAAGTGCCGCCCTTGATCACCAGATTGGTTTCGTTGCCGACTGGGCCATAGGTGCCATCGAGCCCGATGTAGACATTCAAGAAGTCATCGCCTGTGGTGAGGGGAGCAGTTGCCATCTGATTGGTCCTTCAATGGGTCCGTCAGCTGCAACGCTTGCCGTCCCGATCGATCATAATAAAAGCGCAGTTCCTGTTCCTCAGGAACTCCTCACCAGACCGTTCCATCAGCATAGCTGTAGTTGAATAAAGTCCGGCTAAACTGGTAGATACGCTGGCAACGGTTACCGAAGCCCAACAGTCCACCGGGAAACCTGTGTAAGGATTGATGATGTGTGAATATCGCCTGCCATCGGCTAAGAAATACTTCTGAGCATCGCCGCTGGTCGCAAGACCTCCCTGGGAAACCGCGATCGTCGCCACGACTTCGCCCGGGTAGCGCGGGTTCTCGACGCCGATCGGCCAGCCGCTGCCCAGCGGGTCGCTGTCGAGGTGCTGCTCAATCAGCGTCAGAT
This sequence comes from uncultured Novosphingobium sp., assembly GCA_937860195.1. Taxonomy (GTDB): domain Bacteria; phylum Pseudomonadota; class Alphaproteobacteria; order Sphingomonadales; family Sphingomonadaceae; genus Novosphingobium. Next base: position 5,824 of record CALMBN010000186.1, on the reverse strand, counting down.
CGATCCACGGACGCTCGATCGCCGCGAACACGGTCACGGTCCGGTGCGTAACTCGCGGCAACCCGGCGCTGAAGAACGGACCGGCGTCGATGCGCGAGACGGTGTCCATCGGGTAGGTCCGCAGCCGGGCGGTGCCGTCGTCATCGAGCGCGATCAGGGTGAGCCGGTCGAACTTGCCGTAATGGGCAACAAAGCTGCGCGGGTGGGGGGCTTCATGGCCGTGCTTCAGGTCATAGCGGATCAGCGTGACGTCCGGCTTCAGGCTGTGCCCGGCTCCGTCGCAGCGCCAGCGGGCCGGGTCGGCGGCGACGCCGCGCCCTTCGCGCAGCATGCCGGCAAGGTTGTAGGCCGCGCGCGGGTCGCCCGCCGCCGCCGCGCGCAGGTCTTCGATCCGGCTGTTGGTGCAGCTGCCGATGAAGACGTTCTGGACCTCGACCTCGGTCAGCAGCTGGCCCGGGGTTAGCCCCATATAGGCGAGACTTTTGCGCGCCGCTTCCTGTTTGGATGGATCGGCGAAGCTTTCCGGCGCAGGGACCACACCGGTAATCGGCAGGACATCTTCCGGGCTGGTGCCCCAGGTGACCGAGGGCGCAATATCGGCCGCGTTGATCGTGACCACCTTGTCATATGTCGCACCCGGATCGGTCGCGAGGCATTTCCACCACGCTACCGCCGCATCCCAATCCGCACCCTTTGGGGCATAGGGACGCCCCTTGACATAGGCGGAGGTGATTTCGTCCGGCGCGATCAGGCCGGCCCGCGCGCCGTGTTCGATTGCCATGTTGGAGACGGTCAGACGGCCCTCGACCGAAAGGCCGCGAATGACGCTGCCAGTATATTCGATGACATAGCCGGTCCCGCCAGCCGCGCCGAGCACGCCGGTAATGTGCAACACCACGTCCTTGGCGGTGACACCGGGGCCAAGCTCGCCCTCGACCCGTACTTCCATCGTTTTGGATTGCGCCAGCAGTAAAGTCTGCGTGGCGAGCACATGCTCGACCTCGCTGGTGCCGATCCCGAAGGCGAGCGCGCCAAGTCCGCCGTGGCAGGCGGTGTGGCTATCGCCGCAGACAATCGTGGCACCGGGCAAGGAGAAGCCCTGTTCGGGGCCGACGACGTGGACGATGCCTTGCTCAGCATCAGCATCGCCGATCAGGCGAATGCCGAATTCTGGTGCGTTGCGGGTCAGTGCGGCAAGTTGCTGCGCGCTTTCCAGATCGGCAATCGGGATCGGCTGGCCTGCAGCATCGCGCCGGGCCGTTGTGGGCAGGTTGTGATCGGGCACGGCCAGGGTCAGGTCCGGGCGGCGGACCTTGCGGCCGGCGATGCGGAGTGCTTCAAACGCTTGCGGGCTGGTCACTTCGTGGACGAGGTGCCGGTCGATATAGATCAGGCAGGTGCCGTCCTCACGGCGCTCGACCACGTGGTCATCCCAGATCTTTTCATAAAGCGTGCGCGGTTTGCTGGCCATGGAGAGGCCCTAGCCGCAGCGCGGCGCGTTTTGCAAGCAACTGGGCGCAATCCGGCCAAGTCTGTCATGGTAATGCAACCAATTAACACCTATGTCAGCAGTATGACTGCTCGCGCCCATATTTTCCCAATCACGATCCTGCCCGCCGACATCGATTTCATGGGGCACGTCAACAATGCCCGCTATCTTGGCTGGGTGCAGGATGCCGTGCTCTCACACTGGCACAAGCTGGCCCCGGCCGAAGCGGTGGCGACCCGGGCCTGGGTGGCGCTGAAGCATGAGATTACCTATCGCAAGCCGGCGTTCCTCGATGACGAGGTGATCGCGCAGGTCGTGCTGGAAAGCGTGCAGGGCGCACGGGCGTTCTATCAGACGCTGCTCAAGCGCGGCGAGGATGTGCTGGCCGAAGTCAATTCGAGCTGGTGCTATATCGATTCAGCCACCCTGCGACCGGCGCGGATCGGGGAGGAAATTGCAGCACACTTCTTCGGGCCGAAAAAGGACTAAAATTACTCATTCCGGGTCCAGATCCATCCGCCGCAGATCGCCAGGATCGCGAGCGAAAGCCCGACCCACGGCCAGCCGAGCGTCAGCCAGGTCACAGCGGCACCCACACTCATTGCGCCGATCGCCGTCACTTTGGCCCGTCGCGAGATCGCTTTCCGGGTCCGCCAATCGCGCAGTGATGCGCCATATTGCGGATGATCGAGCAGGCGTTGCTCCCACTCCGGGTTTGATCGTGCGAAGCAGAATGCAGCGAGCAGCAGGAACGGCACAGTTGGCACGATCGGCAGAAATGCCCCGACGATCCCGAGGCCGACCGAAAAAAGGCCGCCGACCAGATAGAGCGGGCGGGTCACCGGCTCAACCCGCCGCAATCCGCGCGGCGGTCTCACGCACCAGTGCGATCATGTTGGGCAGGCCCTGGGTGCGGTTGGAAGAGAGCTGGTTCTTGAGATCGAACGGGGACAGCGCGGCTTCGATGTCGGTCGCGGCGACCTCGGCGGCGGGGCGGTCTTGCACCGTGGTCAGCACCAGCGCGACGATCCCCTTGGTGATCGCGGCGTTGCTGTCGGCCAGAAAGTGCAGCCGGCCATCATCCAGTTGGGTCGGGTAAACCCAGACCGAAGCCGAACAACCGCGCACGAGCGTCGCATCGGTCTTCAGCGCGTCGGGCATCGGCTCCAGTTCGCGGCCCAGTTCGATCAGCAGGCGATAGCGTTCGTCGCCTTCGAGGAATTCATACTCTTCGGCGATGTCGGGGAGGCTGCGCATGGTGTGCATGTAGCTTGCGTTGGCGCGGGCACAAGCCCCTCTCCAAGCTCCGCTAGCCGCCAAGGCGGCAAGCTGCGCTATCCTCTCCCGCAAGGCGAGAGGAGCAGAATTGAACTTTCCTCTCCCCTTGCGGGAGAGGATACAAAGGCTTGAGAGCGCAGCAAACTAGCCGCAGTTGGAGAGGGGGGTTACCCCATCAACCCACCTGGCCGGGTGAATGCATAAAAGATCACATAGAACCACGAAAACACGCCATGGAGGATCGCCCAGAAGATCGATTTGTTGAGACTCCAGCTGATCGCCACGGCGATTGCGCTGCCCAGGCTGATTCCGGCTTTGGCGGCAGTGCCGCGATGGTCATTCATAGGTCGACTCCGGCTGCGATGGCTTCCAGTTTGCGGATGCGTTCCTTGAGGTCGGCAATCTCGATCCGGGCTGCGCCGTTGGTTGCGCCGCCTTCGATTTCGGGCCGGTGCCGATCCAGTTCGCGGGCCCTTAATTGCAGCCAGCCTTGCCAGCCCCGCAACGAGGTGTGCGCGACAATGGCGACGCACAGCAGTGCGCTGGCGGCAATCAGGAGGTAGTCGCTGATCATGGCGTTTCTCCCAGTTCAGGCGCGATCACTTTTCGCGCAGACCTTCGATTTCATCGGCCAAGGCGCGCGTGCCGCGGCCATCGGTGGCGATCCGTTCGAGCACATGAATTCGCTCGCGCAGACCTTCGACTTCTTTCTGCAATTCGGCTTCGCGCGGGCTGGCCAGCAGGGTTTGCGGGTCCGCGGGCGCTTCGCCGCCCCGCCGGTGCTTGCGGCCAAATCCGCCGCCAGCGCCGATCCGCTGCGATTTGAGCGAATAGAACGCGCCAATCCCGGCAATTACGACAAGTGCAGTGCCCATATCCATCATCTGGTCTCCAAGCTTTAACGGGCCGCTGCGTCTTCGCGCAGGTCTTCGATTTGTGAGGCAAGCCCCGTGGTCTTGTCGGTAGCGATCCGTTCCAGCACGCGCAGGCGCTGTTCCAGCCGCGCGACGGTATCATCGCGCCCGGTGGCGGGCGGACCAGCTGCCTTCAGTTCGGCAATCCGTTCCTTGTGCTCGAGCCGGCGCTGATAGGCCTGACCGAGAATCGCGACGATCCCGACCAGTCCGCCCATCGCGGCCACCAATCCCATGAAATCACCAAAGCTCATTATCCCCGTCCCTTCTCGTTGCGCAGATCCTCGATCTGGGCCGCCAGGTTGACTGATTTATCGGTCGCGATCCGCTCCAGCACGATCACCCGGTCCTCGAACAGCGCAAGCCGCTCCTTGAGTTCGGCGTTCTCGGCTTTCAGCCCGGCTACTTCCTTGCCGCCATGATCGGTCTTGCCGCCCCATTCGTCTTCCAGGGCATAGCCATGGCGAGCGCGGATCCAGTTGTTGACCAACCAGCCGACGGTCGAAATGGCGACAATGGCCATGACAAAGCCGGGATCACCCCAATCCATCGTTCATACCCTCCGGTTCAATTCTTGGTTTGGTCGCGCAGCGCTTCGATCTCATGCGTCAGCCGGTAACCGCTGTCGGTCACGATCCGCTCGACATTGCCAAGCCGGTCTTTCAGGCTTCCCAGTTCGGCGCGCAGCTGGGCGTTTTCCTGGCTGAGCAGCTTGATCCGCTCGACCTCTTCGCTGCTGGTCTTGGGATAGAGCTTCTGCCCCCAACTGCCGTTGAGCGGGTAGCCGTTCTTGATCCGCATCCGGGTATCGAGCAGCCATCCGCCGACTCCGACAGCAACGACAATCGCAATGATCGGGCCAGCGATGCCGATGATATTAAGGATATCTCCGGCACCCATCAGCTACGATCCTGTTCGCGGCTGTCGATCAGGGCCTCGACCTTGCGGGCATCGCGCAGCGCTTCGATCTGGCTGGCGACATCGTAACCCTTGTCGGTAACGATCCGTTCCAGCACCCGCACGCGGTCTTCCAGCTGGGTGTTGTTGGTGGCGTACTGCGCGGCCTTTTCGGCGGTAGCTTGCGCTTGAATTTCTGCAATCTTCTGCCGGTGGCCGGTCCACAGCTTCAGGATCGGGATCGACAGCGCAAACAGCGGTATGAAGATCCAGATGGTATCGGGTCCCATGGTGATTCACTCCCCTTGAATTTCAGGTGCTTCAGCGCAGCCGCTCGATTTCCGACGAAAGCCGGGGATTGCTGCTGACGTAAAAGGTTTCAACTTCGGCCAGGCGGCGATCGAGATCGCCGCAAATCACTGTACGTTCGCCGGGGCCACGTTCTTTGCCGACACCGCCAGCCTGTTTCCCGGTGGCTGCTCGCCGTGCGCGAGCCTGCGCGCCACGCCGGGGAACCGCTGCTACAGCGAGCTGGGGCCGTGGATGGAGGCGGCGGGAGTGCGCGGCTTTCTCGACGGGCGCCTGGGCTTCGTGCTGGCGGTCTACGTCGCCGAGGGCACCTATTACCGCTATCTGAAGATGTCCACGCCGCTGGAAACGCGAACGTGAATCGATGGAACAATCCCATCACTTTGCTGATCCATGACAAATCGGAACCTTTGATGCTGCAACGACGTGACTTCGCACTGGCCGCTGCTTCGTTCCTCGGCATGCCGGCGTTCGCCCAGTTCCGGGTCGAGATTTCCGGCGTCGGCGCGACTCAGTTGCCCATCGCCATCACGCGCTTTCGTGATGAAGACAAATCGAGCCAGCCGATTGCGACCATCGTGCGCGCCGATCTGGAGCGCATGCGCCGGGTCGTGCAGCAATCCGGAATCAAGGTGGAGTGATGCAAACCTACAGGCTTGCTCGCGACATCCCCGTCGAAGATGGCTATGACGTCGTCGTCGCCGGCGGCGGGCCCGCCGGCTCCGCGGCCGCGGCCAGCGCCGCCGGTTGCGACACGGTCGAGCTGGTCGATATCTGCCTGCGCGGCATCGGCTGGGCCGCTATGAGCGCTGCGGGCTATTCCATGCTGGCGTTGAGCGCACCGCCGCAGCGGCGCGGCGAAGCCTCGGGATATTACAGCGGCGTGCAGGCGAGCGGCACCATCCTCTTTCCGGCCGTTGCGCTTTGGCTCATCGAC
>CALMBN010000185.1 GCA_937860195.1 uncultured Novosphingobium sp. | reverse complement strand
ACCGCATCACCATCCGGGTGCGCCCTGAAGTGTCGGAACTGAGCGAAACTGGGGCGATCAAACTCAACAATATTTCGGTGCCAGCCCTCACCACACGCCGGGCGGAAACCACGGTGGAGCTCGGGTCGGGTCAGAGTTTCATGATCGCCGGATTGCTCAAAAACGGCACCCGGACCTCGAGTGATAAGACGCCGGTTCTCGGTGATCTTCCGATCCTGGGCGCATTGTTCAAATCGGATCGGTTTCAGCGCAACGAAACCGAACTGGTGATCGTGGTGACCCCTTATCTGGTCAAGCCGGTCAATGCGAACGACATCAAGCTGCCGACCGATGGGTACGAAAGCCCGAATGTCGTCCAGCAGCTGCTTGGCAACAAGCAAAGCGACGGGAAGTCTGGCCAGCAGCGCCCGGTGCCTACCGCTGCACCGGACCAGGGTGGCCTGCCGCCAAAGGTTGGCGATCTCGATATTCCAAGCCCGCTCCAAAATCCGCGCGCGGGCGGCGGCGGCAAAGATGCCAAGAAGGGCAATCGCCGCACCAAGTCCGATAGCAGCGCCGCGACCCCCGGTTTCGACCTGTGATTTGAGAGAGGTTTAGACTCATGCGTATTCCAACTTCGAAAAAGGCTCTGGCCTCGGCTCTCTCTGCCTCGCTGGTCCTCGTGCTCGGCGGCTGCGGCGGTATGCCAAGCAATCGCACAATCGAAAGCATCCATCAGCCGGTGGTTAGCCGGACCAACTACACGCTCGACATCAATGCCGGTCCCGGCGGAATTTCGATCCCCGAACAGCGCCGCCTGGCCGGCTGGTTCGAAGCGCTCGACCTGCGCTATGGTGACAGGATCACGATCGACGATCCGATGCACAGCAACGCATCGCATGATGCAGTCGCTGGCATTGCCGGTCGCCACGGATTGTTGGTCGGAGATGAAGCTCCGGTAACCCCCGGCGCGGTCAATCCAGGCATGATCCGGGTGGTTGTAACCCGCTCGACAGCTGCGGTTCCGGGCTGCCCGGACTGGTCGGCCAACAACGAATCAAACCTGAAAAACGCCACTGGCTCGAACTATGGCTGCGCCACCAATTCGAACCTCGCCGCGATGATCGCCGATCCAGAGCACCTCCTGCAAGGCGCGACGGGCAATGGCACCACCACGGTGATGAGCTCGACCAAGGCGATCGACTCCTATCGTCAAGCCCCGCCGACTGGCGAACAGGGTCTGTCGAAGAACTCAACTCAGGGCGGGAAGTAAGCACATGAATGCTCCTTGGAAACCCGGTGCACCCGGTGGCCGCGATGCTTTCGCCGCCTATATCTGCGACGATGCTGCACTGGATGTGTTGCGCCCGGTCGTGATTGAAATGGGCTGGCAGCCCGAGAAGTGCAACAAGGGCGGTCTGCGCAATGCAGTCCAGTCGCTGTCGATCTCGGCCAGCCCGAACATCCTGATGGTCGATCTGTCGGAAAGCGGCGATCCGCTATCCGATATCAACGCCCTGGCCGAGGTTTGCGAACCCGGCACGGTGGTGATCGCGGTCGGTCAGGTCAACGATGTGCGGCTCTATCGCGATCTTGTTGCCAGCGGTATTCACGACTACCTGCTCAAGCCGCTCTCGCCGAGCCAGGTTCGAGATGCGCTGGTCAATGCCCAGGCGGTGTTTGCTTCGCCAAAATCGCACGATCCTTCGGTGGCCAAACGTCACATCTCGACTGCCGTGATCGGCACCCGCGGCGGGGTCGGAGCTTCGACGATCGCCACCTCGCTGGCCTGGCTGTTCAGCGCCGATGAGAAGATGCCGACCGCACTGCTCGATCTCGACGTGCATTTCGGCACCGGTGCTTTGGCGCTCGATCTGGAGCCGGGCCGCGGCCTGACTGACGCGATCGAAAATCCGGGCCGGATTGACGGCCTGTTTATCGAGCGCGCAATGATCCGCGCCAACGACAATCTGGCGATCCTCTCGGCAGAAGCGCCGATGAGCACGCCGTTGATGACCGATGGTGCCGCCTTCGTGCAACTGGAGGAGGAATTCCGCCAGGCGTTCGAAATGACAGTGATCGATTTGCCACGCAACATGCTGATCAACTTCCCGCATTTGCTGGCCGATGTGAATGTCGGGTTGATCATTGCAGAAATGACGCTGGCTTCGGCCCGCGACACGATCCGGATCCTGTCCTGGCTCAAGACCAATGCCGCTCACGTTCAGCCGATCATAATTGCCAACCGGGTCCAGTCCGGGGCCTCTGAAATCAGCAAGGCGGATTTCGAAGCATCGATCGAACGCAAGATCGCATTCACGATCCCCTATGACATCAAGGCGGCGACCAATGCGGCCAAGCTGGGGCAGACTTTTGCTGATGCCAACCGTTCGTCAAAGGCTGGTGGAACGATCCGCGATATTGCCAAAGCCGTGATGGGCGTGGGCCTGGGCGATGTCTTTGATGACAAAGCCAAGTCCAAGACCTCGCTGCTCGGCAAGCTCGATCTCAAGGGCATGCTTGGCAAGAAGACAAAGCTCACCGCGACGACGGTCGACGCCTGAAGCAAAGCGATATGACCGGCCCGCTGCGGCGGGTCGGGAATGACAGGGAAGGTAATTGGCTGCGATGAACACCATTCAGCTCTTGCTGACTGCCGGGGGCCTGCTGACCTTCATGGTGCTGGGCTATCTGGCCTTTGCCGGACCCTCAGCGGCCAGAGAAGGCACGCGACGGCTGCAAGCCGTCCGCTATCGGCACTCGGAAAGCACGCTCGACAAGGTTGAGGCGCAGCTCAAAAAGGCCGTTGCCGCGCGCAAGCCCAAAAGGCATCAGATTGCCGGCTCGGAATCGCGCCTGGCCGCGCTGTCGCTGCGGTTGCACCGCACCGGCAAGAACTGGACTATATCCCAGTACTTTTATGCTTCGGCCGGGATTGCCCTGACCATCGCGGTGCTGATCTTCCTGAAATCCGGCTCGGCACCATTGGCATTGGGAGTTGGCGTGCTGTTTGGCGCCGGTATTCCGCACATGGTCGTCAACTTCTTCGTCAAACGCCGCGGAGGCGCGTTCACCACCAAGTTTCCCGATGCGATCGAGCTGCTGGTTCGGGGCTTGCGGTCTGGTCTGCCCGTCACCGAGACTCTCGGTGTGGTGGCCAGCGAGGTACCTGGCCCGGTGGGCGAAGAATTCAAACTCGTGAATGAGCGGATCAAGATCGGCAAGACTATGGAGGATGCCCTCCAGGACACCGCTGACCGCCTCAACACGCCCGAATTCAGCTTCTTCGTCATCACTTTGGCGATCCAGCGAGAAACCGGTGGCAACCTGGC
>CALMBN010000184.1 GCA_937860195.1 uncultured Novosphingobium sp. | reverse complement strand
GATGTCGAGATTATCGACACCTGCTCGAACGGGCGCGAGGCAATCCGCAAGATCAAGACCGAAAAGCCCGATCTGGTCTTCCTCGACATCCAGATGCCCGGGTTTGACGGGTTTTCGGTAGTCAAAGGGATCATGGAGCTTGAGCCGCCACTGATCGTCTTCGTCACCGCTTATCAGGAACACGCCGTCCGGGCCTTCGAGGCCAACGCGGTCAACTACCTGATGAAGCCGGTCGACGAGGATAAGCTGGCCGACACGATGGAGCGGGTGCGCCTCAGGATTGCCGAAAAGGCCGCGAGCGAGGAAGCTGAAAAGCTCAAGATCGTGCTTGCCGAAGTCGCACCCGATGCGATGGAGGCGATGCCTGACGAGCCCGAACTGACCGCGCGCTATGAAAAGCTGATCAACATCAAGGATCGCGGCCAGATTTTCCGGGTCGATGTCGATTCGATCGAACGGATCGAGGCGGCCGGCGATTACATGTGCATCTACACTGCCGACAACAGCCTGATCCTGCGCGAAACGATGAAGGATCTGGAACGAAGGCTCGACCCCAGGGTGTTCCAGCGGGTCCACCGCTCATGGATCGTCAACCTCAACAACGTCCGCCAGGTCAAGCCCCATACCAACGGCGAATGCTTTCTGGTGCTGGAAAGCGGCGCCGATGTGAAGGTAAGCCGCAGTTACCGGGATGTGGTGGCAAGATTCGTTCACTAGCATCCAATTCCTGCGCTCGACACACACGGATGTGTTTGCAATGAGGGTGCCATGACATTCACCCTTCCCGGCTTCGACCTCGCCCAGTTCGTTCGCGCCACGCTGGACGAAGACCTGGGCCTTGGACTGCCCGGCGGTGGGCATGATGTGACCAGCGAAAGCGTAATTCCGGCGGACGCGCAGTTTTCAGGCGTGATGGACAGCCGCGATGCCGTGGTGGTCGCGGGCCTGCCGATTGCGGCGGCGTTCTTTCGCGCGCTTGATCCCAGCATGGAGATCGAAGTGCTGGTGGAGGAGGGCGCAGCAGTGTCAGGTGGGACTGATCTGATGCGCTTGTCCGGCAATGCCCGCGCAATGCTCACCGCTGAGCGTTCGGCGCTCAACACCGTGCAGCACCTCTCGGGCATTGCGACCATGACCCGCCAATACGTCGACGCGATGGCGGGCCATGCCACGCTGCTCGATACCCGCAAGACCATCCCCGGACTGCGTCACCTAGAGAAATACGCCACCCGGAAGGGCGGAGCCAAAAACCACCGGATGGGTCTGTGGGACGCGGCGATGATCAAGGACAACCATGTGCTGGTGGCGGGCGGGGGCGCCGAAGCGGTCCGCCGCGCGCGCGAAGCCGGGGTCAAGGACATCATCTGCGAGGTTGACCGGATCGACCAGATCGAACCCGCGCTGGCCGCCGGTGCGAGCCATGTGCTGCTCGACAATATGACCGTCGCGGAACTGCGCGAGGCGGTGGAGATCATCGGGGCCCGCGTGCCGTGCGAAGCCTCGGGCGGGGTCCGGCTCGATACCATCGGCGCGATCGCTGCGACCGGGGTGACCTATGTCTCGGTCGGCCGGCTGACCCAAAGCGCGCCCGCCGCCGATATCGGCCTTGATTTCACCCCGCTATGATCCGCAAAGTCCTAATCCTCGCCGCATTGCTCCCCGCCCCGGCGCTGGCCCAGGCCTATCAGTGCCGCGCGCCGCAAAGCATCGCGATGCCGCGCCCGGTCCAGCCCGATGGCCCGCGCCGAGCCTCACCGATCAGCGGCTATACCCTCGCGGTCAGCTGGTCGCCGGAGTTCTGCCGGGGCGGGAAAACCAGCCGCGATCCGGACAATTATCAGTGCAACGGCCGGATCGGCCGGTTCGGCTTCGTGCTTCACGGTTTGTGGCCGGAAAGCGGGCAAGGCAAGTATCCGCAGTGGTGTTCGGTCACCCCGCGTCCCTCTGAGGCTGAGCTAAAGGCCAATCTTTGCATGACCCCGGCGGCATGGCTGATCGAGCACGAATGGGCCAAGCACGGCTCTTGCATGGCCAAGACCCCGGCGGCCTATTTCAAGGTATCGGGCATCTTGTGGAACTCGCTGCGGTTTCCGGATGCCGATCTGCTCTCGCGCAACGCGAGGCTGACGGCAGGCGATCTGCGCAAGGCGTTCGTCGCGCTCAACCCCGGCTTCCGTGCCGAATCGGTCGGCCTGCGTATCAGCAATGGCGGTTGGCTGCGCGAAATGCACCTGTGTTACGGCAAGTCGTTCAAACCGGTGCGCTGCGAGGCGCGGGCGTTTGGACCAAAGAACGATACGCCGCTGAAGATCTGGCGCGGGCTTTAGCGCTTTGCAGCGAAGAATTCTCTCAACATAACCCCAGCCTCTTCTGCCCCGATCCCCGAATAGACCTCAGGTTTGTGCAGGCTCTGCTCGTGCTCAAACACCCGCGCGCCGTGTTCCACCGCGCCGCCCTTGGGATCCGGCGCAGCGTAATAGAGCCTGGCGAGCCGGGCATGGGCGATCGCTCCAGCGCACATCGCGCAGGGTTCCAGCGTGACCCACAGTTCGCAGCCATCGAGCCGTTCGTTGCCGAGCACCAAGGCTGCGGCACGAATCGCCAGGACTTCGGCATGGGCAGTAGGATCGTGGAGCCCTCGCGGAGCATTATGCGCGGCTGCGATCACCACGCCGTCTTTGACCACGACCGCGCCAATCGGCACTTCACCGACAGATTCGCCCGCTCGCGCCTGCGCAAACGCCAGTTTCATCGGTTCTGGCAGGGGCCAACGGCTCATTTAAGCCGGTTGGCGGGTATTTCTTGACCCTTCAAGGGTGAATCGCTATGCGCGCGCCTTCTCCCGTCATGGGTGTCCAGTTTTTCAAGCGAGTTTAACCATGTCCCGTATTTGCGAACTGACCGGTAAAGGTCGCCAGGTCGGCAACAACGTCAGCCACGCCAACAACAAGACCAAGCGCGTTTTCCTGCCAAACCTGCAGAACGTCACGCTGATGTCCGATGAGCTGGATCGCAGCTACAAGTTTCGGGTTTCGACCCAGGGCCTGCGCTCGGTCGAACACGTCGGCGGGCTCGATAACTGGCTGCTCAAGACTTCGGACGAAAAGCTTTCGACCAGCGCAGTCAAGGTCAAGCGCGAGCTCAAGAAAAAGGCTGCTGCGGCCTGATCGGCGCAGCTTTCTGCAAGCAATTCAAGGGCGTCCGGTTGATCCGGGCGCCTTTTGCTTTGGCGGAAGGGCGGCCTCGTCAATCTCGACCTTGAGCAGCAGGGCGCGCTGCGAAACCGCGCCGTTTTCATCGCTGACAATCCAGCCGATCAGCTTGCCATCGGCCATGCGTTCGATCGCCAGCCCTTCGTAGTTGTCGATTGGCCAGGGATCGGCCAGATCGGCCAGTTCATGCGCCTGCCAGATGCCGCCCGGCTTGATCTCCGCTGGATCGGCAATCAACACCTTAATCGCAAACCGGGCCGGGACCGGCCAGGTCAGCCGCCGTGCCAGGATCAGCACCCGGCCATCGGGCAACTGGGCCACGTCGGTCGGGCGAAAACCGGGGATGCCCGCCATGGTGAAGGCTTGGCCCGCCGGGTTGGCGATGGGATCGCCCGAATAAACAAAGCCGGGATGCAGGTTGCCACCAAACCAGGTAGTCCGGCATTCGCATACCACCATGAACCGGCCGTCGGCCAACCGGACCATCGCCTCGGGACCTGAATTTTGCGGCCAGTTCTGCCATTCGGGCATCAGCTGGAATGCCTCTCGGCTCAGTTTGGCGCGATGCCGGGCGAGCGCGTTGCGGCCTTCAAGCGCCAGCCAGATCCGGCCAGTGGCCGGATCCTGCGTGGCAGATTCGACATCGCGGTTGACCTTGAGGGCTTCGCGGTCGCTCAGGGTCGCGCCGAACTGGGGCTGTCGCTGTGGTGATCCGGGCTCGGAGAATTCGAGCAGATATCCCCGGTCACTGAAGGCCAGCAGCCGCCCTGGTGCGATCCTGAGCAACGCCGAATAGCCGCCGAAAGCGCCGTGGCGGGATTGTAACTGCCAGGCCCCAACCAATTTGAGCGGCCCGATCCTGCAGCAACCCGGCACCAGTGCCAATGCCGTCAATTGCAGCAACGGCCGGTTATCCGGTTTCGGCACCTCGCTGCGCAGCCAGGTGACGGACAAGAGGACCAGCGCGACGGTCAGCGCGAGCAGGCGTCGCATTGCGGGAACGCTCCTGGTGAGGCCGGAAACTAGACGCTCCCGGCCCTCGGCGAATCAGTTGCCAATCGTGCCGCGCTGGACCTGGGTGCGGTTGATCATCATCTTTTCTTCGCGGTTCTGCGCATCCCATTCGCTCTTGTGCATGCACACCTTGCGGCGCTTGAGCCGAGAGCCAAGTTCCTGATAGGAATGGCAAACCATCGGATCGTTCGAAGCCTGCTCGGTTTCCGGCTTAGCCGGCTGGGAGTTTGTTGTGGTCTCCGGTTGGGTTACCGCAGGGACATCGCCAGCCCCGGCAGCCATCAGCAAAACGGCGGCAATAATGCTCATATCAGCTCTCCTCGAAAGGCCGGGCAAGATCGAACGAGATAGTCATTCGCTCACCGCTCCTGAACGGCTCGGTAGCATGCCACAGGGTCGATGGGAAGATAACCAGCCGTCCGGCTCTCGGCTCAACATACTGGAACGGCTCAAGATCAAGCCCCAATTCTTGCGGCGAGCCGCCCAGCACCAGCTGCCCTTCCCGCTGTTCGAGCGAATCGGGCACCGCGACATAGAACACCGCGCTGAACCAGCCTTGCGGGTGGTGGTGGACGCGATGAAAGCCCTGCCCTTCCAGCCGTACCGACCAGCTCCCGGCAAAGCGGACCGGGCGATCGCGGCGCGGCGCCAGCTGCGGATGGAACGGGTCATGCGTCGGCAGGCCCGCGAGATGCTTGGCCAGACTATCGGCTATCAATTGCCGGATCGCGACGATCTCTGGCTCGATCCGGGCGAACAACGGACCATCAGTCTGGGTGCCGCCCTTGACCGACTGGTCGGCGAATTGGCCCGATCGGGCATGAATCAGCCGCAGCCGTTCGGCCAATCCGGTGAGGTCCGACGTTTGCTCGGCCAAGTCATAAACCTGCACCAGGCCCTGCTGCCGCTCCAGCCAGTCGGCTTGCTTGTCACCCAGCGTGCGCCAGGCCAACGCGACATAAGGCCAGATCTGGGTTGCCGCATTGCTTGCCAGCCACGGTTCGGCGGTACGCAGCGCTTCGTGTGGATCGCCCCGGCGCAACAGATGCCGGATCAGGCGGCAGGCATGGGCGGCATCGCCCGGTTCTCCGCATTGGCCAAACACTGCTGCTGCTTGATCGGCCTGCCCCAGCTCATCGAGCGCGGTCGCCCGGTCAATCAGCAACGGCGGATGCTCGCCGAACCGGCGCAACGCTTGTTCGGCCAGCTGCGCTGCCGCTGCGTGGTCACCCTTGGCCATCAACATATCGAGCGCCTGCAGCTGCATTTCGAGCGCATCGGGAAAGCGCTCGATCGTGCGGGTGAGCGGGAGCAGTCCCAGCTCCGACTGACCGAGCAGAGCCGAGAGCTGGGCATGCTGCCGGTAGCCATCCTGCCAGCCCGGATTGCCCGCCAATGCCCCGGCCAGCAACTCCAGCGCCATCGCCCCGCGCCCCTCGGCATAGTAGGCCGAGATCAGCCCTAGCCGGGCCTCGCTGCTGGTCGGAGCGAGTTGCAAGGCGGATTCGGCTAGCGCAGCGGCTGGCAAGCCGGCCTCCAGCGCAACCTGCGCGCGCGAGCGGGCAATGGACGGGCTGGCGGGATCGAGCGTGCCCGCCTGGTCCAAAAGCGCCAGCGCCTCGACGCGTCGATCGAGCGCGCGCAGCAGCAAGGCGCGCCAATGGAGGATCTGCGCTTGCGGGCCCTGGGTTTCAAGCCAGGTCTTGAGGACAACTTCGGCCTCAGCCTCGGTTTCGTTGCGCAGTGCTTCTTCGGCCAGATCCTCAAGCTCGGCGATTGTGAGGGTCACAGCGCAGTCTCCGCAGTGCCGTCGGCGGCAATCAATGCAGCGACGGCGGCTTGTTCGGCGAGAGCGAGATCGGGGTGCCACAGGTCAACGATCAGCACGACCCGCAGCTGGTCGGTCGGGTTGGCCGCCTCATGCTCGATCGTATCGTCGAATACGAAGGCTTCGCCCTCGCGCCACGATCGCGTTTCGCCGCCGACCCGGAACCAGCAGCCCGGCGGCACCACCAGCGGCAGGTGGCAGACCAGCCGGGTGTTGTTGACCCCGACATGCGGTGGAATGGCTGTCTGCGGGGCAAGCAGCGAGAACATCGCGTTAGGCGAGGCGTGGGGGATCGCAGGTTGCGGGATCGCGGTCAGCAGCGCCATGGTCTGCGGACAGAGCGCCGCGTTGGCGCCAACCACCCGGCCTTTGTCGATCAGATGGATCGCGGTCCAGTCGCGATTGCCATTGAGATCGCGCCACTGCGCCAGCGCCTCGTGCGCGGCATAGTTCAGATAGGGCACCAGCTCGGCCCGGGTCGAGGCGAGCGCGGCCTGCATTTCGGAGCGGATCACCGCCGTCGCGGCTTCGAGATCGGCCAGCCAGGGGAAGCGTTCACGCGGATGAAACTCGCGCTCGACCAGGCCGGGATAGTGAAAATGGGTCGGCTCGCTGTGCCAGACCCGGGTCTTGCGCAAGGCATTGCTGCGAAACCGCTCGATCTTCCAGGCCTGATCGGGGGTGGCCTGGTCGACCGCCGGCGCGGTCGCTGCGGCAAAACGGGCATCGCGTTCGGCCAGCCAGCTGTCCCGCAAGGCTTCACCAGCCGCAACCGCTGCCGCCATGCCGCCTGGGAGGTCCCCCTCGGGGCGCTGGGCCAACGCCTCGGCCCAGGCCTCACCGGCAGCATCCGTTTCAAGCTTTTCAAGCAACCCGGCGCGCATGCACAGCGCCACGAAATCGAGCGGGGCATGGCGCAACGCACCGTGGACCGCCTCAAGTGCCTTGCGCGGCTGGCGTAGCGCGCGGCGCAGCCCGGCCAGTTTGAGCCAGGCTTGCGGGCCGGCATCGCGCCTGGCCAGCGCCGCTTCGATCAGCTGCGCGGCCCCGGCCAGATCGCCACGCGCGGCGGCAACATCGGCCTGGCGCAGATCGGTCTCGCTCACGGCGCAGCGTCAGCCGGTTCGGGCCAGCCCGGAATCCGCCCATCTTCGAGCGAATAGCCATAGCGCTCGGCCCACGGGCGCAGCTTTTCCAGCACCGGGGCGAGATGCCCGGCGTAATTGTGCCAGCGCCCCATCGCCCGCGAATAAATCGGCTCGGTCACCTGGGCATAGCTGGCGGTATGGACCACCCCCCGCGCCCGCGCCGCTGCGCGGTGGTCCAGATCATCGCCGGGCCAATCAAGCCCGAGCCAGTCGAACAACGGCCGCAGCTCGCGCGGCGTATCCTGCACCAGCCGCTCGTAGACCACGGTTTTGACATCAAGTCCGAACACGGTCCGCGATTTCTCCCAGTGAGACATCGTGAGATCGTAAAGAGTTGCCGCATCGTCGAGATCGAGAAAATTGGCCATGGCGTTGTTGGTGCGGAAATTGGTGAGAAAACAGCTCAGCAAGACGTCGCAAGGATGGCGCAGCGCAAAGATGAACTGCGCTTGCGGAAACAGCCGGGCAATCGCCGGAACGTTGTTGGTGTGCAGCGGCTGCTTGTCGATCACCACGGATTCGGGCGTTAGATCGCCATGTTGGGCCACGCTGTGCCAATAGCCCTCGCGCGCGGCTGCGAGTTCGGCGGGTCCCATTCGGGCCAACGCTTCGATCCCACCGGCCTCGAGCTGCATCTTCGGAATGTAGGGTTGTTCTTCCAATACGATGACCCGCTTGTCGGCCATCAGCATGGTATCGAGCAGTGTGGTCCCGGAGCGTGGAAAGCTGCCGATGAACACCGGGGCCGGGCGCCAGTCGGCCGTGGCCGGGACGGTCCATGATTTTGGCCAGTCGGTCGAGACCAGATCGCTCGATTGGGCAACCATATCACTATAAAGCTTTGCGCGCTGCCGTGGCTGGCTGGGATGATCGGCGTTCACTCGGTTGAGTTCGATGAAACTGTCGAAAGCCTCGTCAAAGCGCCCGAGGCGATCAAGCAACACACCGCGCAGATGCTGGCTGCGTCCGACGTTGCCGACATCGCCAGCGCGCTCAAGCGCGATAAGTGCATCGTCATAGCGATCGGCGCGTTTGAACCGCATGGTGTCGATGTAGGCGAGGACGGCCGGATCGACTTCGGCCGCAGCGGCGCGCTCGCGCAGCGGATCAAGCCGATCTTCCTGATTGGCGCGCTCGAAGTTGGACGCCAGCCCTACAAAGGCTTCGGCCATATCCGGCTGCAAGACCAGCGCCTGTTCATAGGCCGCCGCCGATTCGTCATAGAGGTTGTGCTTGCTGGCTTCCCGACCGTATTCGGCCTGAATCATGGGATCGTCGCGATCACGCGCTACGGCGTCCCTGATGGCTTCGAGCGCTTCATCATCACGCGCGGACTTGGCGTATTGATCGAACAGCGCCCGCATTGGGTTTGGATCGCGGGGATCGCGTTCGGCTGCCTCGCGCAAAGTTGCCTCGGCGCTGGCAGGGTCGCCACCTTGAAAGAAGGTGTTGCCCAGATTTATCCGAATTGCCTGCGAATCGGGTTGCAATTGGAGCGCCCGCTGCAAGGCATCAACCGCCTCGGGAAAGTCCTCGATTGCGTTGTAGCAGTTGCCAAGGTTGTTCCAGGACGACCAGTCTTGCGGGTCCGCCGTGACAACGCCGCGATAAGCTTCGATCGCGGTGTCGAAGTCTTCGGTTTCCTGGGCGAGGAACCCGGCCAGGCGGCCCAGGCGGCCAGTTGAATCCTGGCTGGCGGCTTCGAGAGTGCAGACCTGCCGCGCAGCGGCGAGGTCGCCGGTTTGGTAGAGCGATTCGGCCAGGTTGGCACGGATTGTCCGGTCGCCGGGAAAATCGCGGTGAGCCTCGAGCAGCAGCGGCACGGCCAGTGCAAAATTGCCGCGATGAAATTCGACC
>CALMBN010000183.1 GCA_937860195.1 uncultured Novosphingobium sp. | reverse complement strand
TTCTTGTGGCGGGTTCGGCCGTGTTCAAGGGCGGCACGCGCGCGGCTTATGCGCAGAATATCGCAAGCATTCGCAAGGCAGCAGAAGCGGCTCGCTGAATGGTGTCTGACCCTCCGGGTCTGACACCCTGTTTCGATACCGTTCAACGGTGTCAGACCCGGAGGGTCAAACACCGTAGAATTCCCTATACCACTTCACGAAGCGGTGGACGCCGTCTTCGATCGTTGTTGAAGGCTTGAATCCGACGGCAGCTGTCAGCGCATCGACATTGGCATATGTCTTTGGAACATCGCCGGGTTGGGCGGGCAAAAGATTGCGCTTGGCCGCGCGGCCCGTTTCCTTTTCGATGAGCGAGATGAAGTACTCAAGTTCGACCGGCGCATTGTTGCCGATGTTGAAGAGGCGATAAGGGGCGCTTGAACTCGCGGGCGACGGCTTATCGCTTGACCAGTTCGGATCGGGGGCGGCGATCTGATCCATGGTGCGCACGACGCCTTCGACAATATCGTCAACGTAGGTGAAATCGCGTGCGTGGCGTCCTGCACTGAAAACGTCGATCGGTTCGCCGGCGAGTATTTTCTTCGTGAAAATAAAGAGCGCCATATCCGGGCGGCCCCACGGGCCGTAAACGGTGAAGAAGCGCAAACCCGTCATGGGTGTTTGATAAAGGCTGGCGTAGGTGTGGGCCATCAACTCGTTGGCTTTTTTTGTCGCGGCGTAGAGGCTCAAAGGATGATCGACCGGGTCTTCTGTGCGAAAGGGCATTGTTGTGTTGGCGCCGTAGACGGAACTCGAAGACGCGAAGACGCAATGCTCGACGGCGTTGTGACGGCAACCCTCAAGGATGTTCAGGAAGCCCTGAATGTTGGCGTCGATGTAGGCGTGCGGATTGGTGACGCTGTAACGCACCCCTGCCTGCGCCGCCAGGTGCGCAACCAGCGTTGTCTTCCCGCTCCCTTGTGCACCCGAAATCCCGACCACAAGTGGCGCCTTGTGCGGCGCGCCAAGTGAGGCCTCGATCCGGGACAGGATAGTGCTGGTCAGGCGCGGGTCGATCATTCCGGCGGGCCTAGCAGGGTTCGCGTCTTCGCGCGAACCAGTCGGAGCGGACAGGACTGCACAGCATCTGCACCGCAAACCAAAGCAATCGCCACGCCCGCTCTGCAATTCCCTCCACGGTGCGCTGGCATTGCGCTATCAACGACAATGGAGTGCATCGGCATGTGGGGACTGACAAGGCGCTGGGACGGGGGGTGGTGGCTCAAAATCGCGGGCGCGCTGGCGGTCGCGCTGCTGGGCGACTGGCTGTTCTTTCAACGCGGCAGTTATGGCGGCACATTCGGGCTGGTCGGTTTCGGGATTGTCGCCGCTTTGGTGCTCACCCGCCCAGCCGTGCGCAATGACAAGCGTGCGTTGATCGCCGCCGCGCTGGCCGTGATCGCAGCGTCCGGGATGGTCTGGGACGCTCACCCGCTGCCGTTCCTGCTGTTCTGGGTGGTGATCGGCCTCGCTACGCTGCTGCCGGGTACTGCAAGGTTCGACGATGGCTGGCGCTGGTTCCAGCGGTTGCTGGTGCATGGGCTCAAATCGCTGTTCGGCCCGTTGATCGATCTGGCAAAGCTGAGCAAAGTTCGCCGCCGGAATCGCACCGGCAAGTTCCCGGCGCGCCAGGCAGTCAAGACGCTGGTGCTGCCACTGGCCGGATCGGCAATGATCCTGACCCTGTTTGCGCAGGCCAATCCCCTGATCGAGCAGTTCTTCGCCGCGTTCGACTTGCCCAGCCTCGATGTAGAGACCTTCGCCCGGTTGTTCGTTGCCGGGTTCCTGAGCTTCATCACCTTCGCGGTCCTCCGCCCGCGCCCGCCCCGTTTCCTGTTCGGCACGTTCGATGGACGCGGCGAGATGACGATCCCGGGGGTGAGTCTGGCCTCGGTCACGCTCTCTCTGGTGTTGTTCAACGCACTGTTCGCCTTGCAAAACCTGATGGACTCGGCCTTCCTGTGGGGCGGAGCCAAGCTGCCGGGCGACATGACCCTGGCCGACTATGCCCATCGCGGGGCCTATCCGCTGCTGGTCACCGTTCTGCTCGCTGCGCTGTTCGTGCTGGTCGCGCTGCGCCCGGGATCGGCAACCGCGCAGAACCCGCTGGTCCGCAAGCTGGTGATGGTCTGGATCGCGCAGAACCTGTTTCTGGTCGGCTCTGCGGCGCTGCGCACCTGGGACTATGTCGAAAGTTATGATCTGACCCGCTTCCGGATCGCGGCGCTGCTGTGGATGGGTCTGGTCGCGGCCGGGCTGGTGCTGGTGCTTTACCGGATGCTGAGCAACAAGAGCGCGGGCTGGCTGATCAACGCCAACCTTGCCACCAGCGGCGCGCTGCTGCTCAGCCTGTGCTTCGTCGATACCGGCGAAATTGCGGCGCGCTGGAACGTGACCCACGCGCGCGAGATCGACGGGACCGGGGCCAAGCTGGACTTCTGCTACCTGCATGAACTGGGCGATTCCGCACTGGTTCCGCTCGCCGAGCTGGAGCTTCGTCAGGGCCCAAGCACGTTGGGCTGGCAGGCCAAAGGGCTGCGCTGGAATGCGCAGGAACAGCTTGAATGGGATCAAAAGCACGGCGAATGGACCTTGCTTGGTGAGCGCCGCCTGGCCGAAGTCGCGCGTTTGCTTGGCCAAAAGGCCGGTCAGTCAACAGGCAATGGCAACGGCTGTTACCGCGACGAAGAAGCCGCCGATGCTCCTGCCAGCGGAACCGAAGCCGCCGTTTCCGCGCCCGCGTTGACTGC
>CALMBN010000182.1 GCA_937860195.1 uncultured Novosphingobium sp. | reverse complement strand
CGCTGAACCCTTCACGAAAAATCAACCTGCTCGACCTGACGAACGGCGTGCTCGACAGTCTGGGCGAGACTCCGTTGACGGCCGGGCATTACACGCAATTGCGCCTGGTACTGGACCCGAACACCGGGGCCGGCCTCGCAAACTCGGTGGTCCCGACAGGCGGCGTCGAAGAACCGCTGGTTACCCCGAGCGCGGTGCAGAGCGGCATCAAGCTTATCCATGAGTTCCTGCAGCTCGTCGAGACGGGCGGGCTGTTCCTCGTCGTCGTCTGAATTCTGCCATTGCTCCTCAAGAGTGTCGTATTCCTGCTGAAGCTTGGCGTATTCGGCTTCCATTTCGGGCGTCACAGTGGCGCGCGAGTCCGCCAAAGCTGCTTTGAAATCCTCAGCCGTGACTGACTTCGCTTTCGCCCCGCGAGTGCGGATCGCGGCGAGGCCCGCGCGGCGGGTCAGGTCTTCGAGGTCGGCGCCGGTGAAGCGTTCGGCCTCTGCCGCGATCCCGGCCAGATCGACGTCCTTGGCCAGTGGCATCTTGCTGGTGTGGATTTTCAGGATATGCGCCCGGCCCGCCGCATCGGGGGTGCCGACATAGACCAGCTCATCCAATCTGCCGGGCCGCAGCAGCGCCGGATCGACCAGCGCGGGGCGGTTGGTTGCGCCGATCAGAACGACTGAGGACAATTCCTCCATCCCGTCCATTTCGGCGAGGATCGTGTTGACCACGCGGGCGGTGACCTGCGGCTCATTCCCGCTGCTGCCGCGCGCCGGGACCAAGCTGTCGATCTCGTCGATAAAGATCACGCAGGGCGCAACCTGCCGCGCGCGGGCGAACAAGCGGCTGATCTGCTGCTCGCTTTCACCGTACCATTTGCTCAGCAGATCGCTGCTTTTGATCGAGATGAAGTTGGCTTCGCTCTCCTTGGCGACGGCCTTGGCCAGCAAGGTCTTGCCGGTGCCGGGCGGGCCATAAAGCAGAAAGCCCTTGGCCGGACGGATGCCCAAACGCCGGAACGCTTCGGGGTTTTTGAGCGGCAGTTCGATTCCCTCTTTCAGCTTGGCCTGCGCTTCATCCGCGCCGCCGATATCAGACCAGCGGATGTTCGGCACCTGGACCATCACTTCGCGCATCGCCGATGGCTGCACGCGTTTGAGCGCGTTCACAAAATCCTCGCGAGTCACGGTCAGCTCTTCGAGCACCTTGGGGGGGATCGTCTGCGCTTCCAGATCGAGCTGCGGCATGATCCGCCGCACTGCGTCCATCGCCGCCTCACGCGCCAAAGCGCCAAGGTCCGCCCCGACAAAGCCGTGGGTGGTCCGCGCCAGCTCGTCGAGATTGACCCCTTCGGCCAGTGGCATCCCACGGGTGTGGATACCGAGGATTTCGCGGCGGCCGTGCTCGTCGGGCACGCCGACCACGATTTCGCGATCAAACCGGCCGGGGCGGCGCAAGGCCTCATCAATAGCGTCCGGGCGATTGGTCGCAGCGATCACCACGATCCCGGTGCTGGAGCCGAGCCCATCCATCAAGGTCAGCAGCTGCGCGACCAGCCGCTTCTCCGCCTCACCGGGGGTGCCGGAACGTTTGGGGGCGATTGAATCGATTTCGTCGATGAACACGATCGAGGGTGCAGCCTTGGCAGCTTCCTCGAACACCTCGCGCAGCCGCCTTTCGCTTTCGCCATAGGCGCTGCCCATGATTTCGGGGCCGTTGATGGTGAAGAAGCTGGCTTCGCTCTCATTCGCTACCGCGCGGGCCAGCCGGGTCTTGCCGGTCCCTGGCGGCCCGTGGAGCAGAACGCCCTTGGGCGGATCGACCCCCAGCCGGGTAAACAATTCGGGATAACGCAGCGGCAGTTCGACCATTTCGCGCAATTGCCGGATCGTATCGCCCATTCCGCCGACGTCATCATAATTGACATCGCCGCGACTGCCGCGCGCCTCCTCGAACGCCTCGCGCAGCTCAACCTCAGTGTTCTCGTCGATATGGACGATCCCCTTGGGCACGGTTGAGACCACGGTGAGGCGGATCTGGGTCAGTGCAAAGGCCGGGGCGTTGAACATCCGCGCCACTTCGGGCGGCATATCGCGAACCTGCTGCTGGCCGGTGGTGGCGACCAGATCGCCCGCGACCAAGGATCGCCCAAAAAAGTTGCGTTTCAGCGCCTGCCCTGGTCCCTGCAATCGCATTTCGCGCTGCGCCGGGGCAAAGATCACCCGGCTGGCGGGCTTGCTGACTGCCTTGCGGACCTGAACATGATCGCCCGAGCCAACCTCGGCATTGGCGCGCTGCAAACCGTCGAGCCGGATCACCTCGAGCCCCTCATCCTCAGGATAGGGCGCCATCACCCGGGCGGCTGTGATCCGCTTGCCCTCAATCTCGATCACATCGCCTTCGGTCACGCCCAATGCGGACAGTGCCGATTTGGGCAGGCGGGCGAAACCGTTCCCGCTTTCCTCCTGCCGCGCGGCAGCGACCTGGAGTTTGATGATGGTGGAAGCGCTATCGGCCATGTTGGTCCCAGTCTGTCTGCGTCAGCGGCAAAGCTAGGAACTGCATCTGCCAATTGCAAATTTCAGAGCAACTTGCGGCAAAAGCAAAAAAATGGCCCGGACGTTGCCGTCCGGGCCTTGGGAAGTTTTGGGAGAGGATGCCTGAAAGGCCTGCCCTATGTGCCCCCGGCCTTGCTATTGTGCAAGTGCGAAAAGCTCATTTTGTGTTGCGTAATTTGCAAGTGCCGTTCACTTCGGTGCAAGATTGGTTCATTTTCCGTGAGTTCCGTAGCGTCATTCTGACGGCTTACGACTTCAAACCTGCACCAAGGGGCAGTCTTTGCCGCAATGCAGCACGAAAATGCGGCAGTCGCGAGCGCGATTGTCGGATTTGTTCAATGCGCGAGCAACAACGGCGGCGCGGCCTCATCGCTCAGGAAATAGCGAGTCACCCCTCCGAACAGGAATTCCCGCACGCGGCTGTGGCCAAAAGCCCCCAAAACCAGCAGCTGCCCACCCAGCCGCGTCACTTCGGCGGCCAGCGTCTCCTCGATCGAGCTGGACTTGGCCAATTCGTGGAGTTCGGCCTTGATGCCATGCCGGGCGAGATAGCGCAGCGCGTCGGTCGGTGGGAAGCCATGGGGTGCCTCTGTCAGCACGGTCAAAACATCGACCTGCGGACAATCCAGCAACAATGATACGCAGCCTCGCAATGCCGCAGTGGCGCGTTCGCTGCCGTCCCAGCCGATGCAGACGCGCTTCAGCGGTGTGTCCAGCCGCTGGCCTTGGCGCAGCACAAGCACCGGGCAGCCCGCTTCGATCGCAAGGTCCCCGGCAAACCCGCATTCCGCTGAAACCACCGCCAGATCCGCGAGCCGCGCCGCCGCGATCATCGCTTCGAGCGGTTGGGTTTCAAATTGAACCACATCGAACGGCACATCGTCATTCGCGAGCCGTCCGGCAAAGGCTTCAGCCAGGGCATCGTCGCTGGCCAGCGCCGCGTCGAGCGCCTCGCGCGCGACGTAGGAACCACCATAGGGATCGACTGTCACGAACCGGTCGATCGGAGTGTCGATTGCAAGGGTCAGGTGGCCCCCGTGGGCGCGGGCCAGATTCATCGCCGTATCGAGCCGGGTCGCCATGCCTTTGTCGCGGCCAGCCTGTACAAGAATGGAACGCATCGGACTTCTCCTTTGGAAGGGAAATTCTGAACCTCAATCTCGCTGGCGACTATGACATGGATCAACCCGGCCACCTTGCGCGCCGCCGTTGGATCGGCCAGTGCCAGCGCAGACAGTACGATTGGGGAAAGACCGGGATGCGCGATTTCAAGGCGGTGATCTTCGACTTTGGCGGGGTAATCACCAGTTCGCCGTTTGAGGCGTTCAATCGGCTCGAGGCAGAACGGGGCCTGCCGCATGATTTTATCCGCACCGTCAATGCCACCAATCCGCACGACAACGCCTGGGCAAAATTCGAACGCGCCGAAATCGACGGGCGGATGTTCGATGTGCTGTTCGAAGCCGAAGCCGAAGCGCTGGGCCACCGCCTTGAAGGCCGCGCGGTGCTGGCCGTCCTGTCGGGATCGATCCGCCCAGCCATGGTCAGCGCGCTCGATCTTCTGAAGGCCGAAGGCTATCGGCTCGCCTGCATCACCAATAACGTCCCCAGCGGCCACGGCGCCGGAATGGCCCGCAGCGGTGACAGCAAGGATGCCTACGAACAGGTCTTTGCCCGGTTCGAACACGTGATAGAAAGCAGCAAGGCCGGGGTGCGTAAACCCGATCCGCGAATCTACCTGATGATGTGCGAACAGCTGGGGCTGGAACCGGCCGATTGCATCTACCTTGATGACCTGGGCATCAACTGCAAACCCGCCGCCATACTCGGCATGCACGCGATCAAGGTGACCAGCGGCGAACAGGCTTTGGCTGATTTGGGGGCGGTGCTGGGGTTGGGTTTGACCAGCTAACCTTCTTGCATTCCGCGCAACCGGACCGGCGTTAGTTGCAATTGCCAGCGCTTCGGGCATCACCTAGCGGCACTGCTGAAGACCAGCGGGGAGGAACAATGGCTCAAAAGATTTATCCCGATGCCGCCAGTGCGCTTGATGGCCTGCTGAAGGACGGCATGCTGATCGCGAGCGGCGGGTTTGGCCTGTGCGGGCTGCCGGAACGGCTGCTCGATGCGATCCGCGATTCGGGGGTCAAGGATCTGACCTTTGTTTCGAACAACGCCGGGATTGATGGCGAGGGGATCGGCAAGCTGCTGCGCACCAGGCAGGTCAAAAAGATGATGGCCAGCTACGTTGGCGAGAACAAGGAGTTCGAACGCCAATACCTGTCGGGCGAACTCGAAGGCGGCAAGCGCGAGGCCGCGACCGAATGGCTTGCCGGTTACCACCGAGTCGACCCGCAGGAACTCGCGGTCGTACCACGGGGCCTCGCGGTTCTCCTCGATCACGTTCGACTCTTCGCCGGTCGTCCGGTCGTAGCCCCGGCGGATGTCGAACTGGTCCTCGATGGCAAAGGTCAGGATCGGGGCCGAAGAGTCGTCCGCGCCGTCGGCGGCGACGTGCGGATAGGACCGGTAGCCGAGGAGCAGGTTCTCCTGGATCTCCCACCGGATCCGCTTCAGCTCGTCCTGCGCGCCGGTGAAGGTCGCGGCGGTGCCGTAGGGCACCTCCTCCACCGTCCGACGCCAGTACCACTCGCCGTCGAGGGCGGTCTTCGCGACCGCTCCGGGTTGCACGGTGTCGATGGTACCAGGGCTGCACGCCATGAAAGCCAGGAGGGCGAGGATCTGCATGGGGGACTCCGTCAGAAGTGAGAGGTGACCGCGGCGCTGAACGCGGTGGACGCCGGGAGGGCGCGAAAG